>NZ_JAOTGD010000001.1:416745-509697 GCF_044427405.1 Streptococcus sp. 2020WUSS089
TTGAATCAACTTCCTGTTATTCATAACGAATCAAAATAGCCCAGGCATCCTCACCGGTATGAGTTTGAATAATGGAGCCTGTCTCTAAGACAGAAATTTCTTTTGAGACGTACTCTTGTAATTGACTCTTCATTTCATTTGCAAAATCTGCCGTTCCTGAATAGGAAATACCAATCTCGGCTACTTTTTTATCTGCTAGAGTTGCCGTGAACTCTTCCAGCCATTTTTTAAAGGTCTTATTGCCTCGTCCCTTGACAATCGGAGTTAGCTGATGGTCTTTCATTTCCATGATGACACGGATATTGAGTAGGCTACTCAACATCCCTTGAACACGTCCAATACGACCACCCTTGACTAGATTTTCTAGGGTTGATACACCGATGTATAATTCCGTTTTTTCTTTGACTGCTTCAATAGCTGCAAGGATTTCTTCTTTGCTGGCACCAGCTTGTGCCATGCGTGCTGCTTCTACAACTTGGAATTTTTCAGCCTGATCTGTAAAGCTTGAATCAAGTATTGTCACATCAGCACCAGAAAGGGTTGCACCTTGTCTAGCAGCTTCTACTGTCCCTGATAAGGCATGCGACAAGAGAATGGCAATAATCTGACTGCCGTCTTTAGCCAATTCAGCAAAAGTTTCCGCAAAGAGTCCTACTGGGGGCTGACTTGTTTTTGGCAAGTTTTTTGACCCACGCATGAGCTCCAAGAATTCTCCTTCTTTTAAATCGTTGTCAGAGTATACGACTCCGTCAACCATTACAGATAATGGAACAACTGTTATATTCAATTCTTCGACCAAACTGGGTTCGATAGTCGTACTTGAATCCGTAACAATCTTAATCTTTGACATATTTCATCCTACAATTCTCTTCAATTTTGCCATCTATTATAACAAATTTTGACTAAAAAATAAACTTTGGACATAAGCAAAAAGGCTAGTCACCTAACCTTTTTCTACTAATTCTTTTGCTTGATTACGGGCTGCATCTGTGATTTTGTCACCGGCTAACATCTTGGCAATTTCCTCAATACGCTCTTCTTTGGTCAAGAGACGGACACGAGAAACGGTTGAATGTTCGTCGGATATTTTCTCAATAAAGAACTGATAATCTGCAATAGCAATGACTTGTGGTAGATGGGAAATCGCCAATACTTGTCCATATTGTCCGATTTTGTAAATTTTCTGGGCAATTGCCTGGGCCACACGTCCAGATACCCCTGTATCCACCTCATCAAAGACAATAGAAGTTTTACCTTCTTTACGGGCAAAGGCTGACTTAATGGCCAACATCAACCGAGACAATTCTCCTCCAGAAGCCACCTTAACCAGAGGCTTGAAGTCTTCACCTGGGTTGGTGGAGATGTAAAATTCTACCGTTTCATTTCCTTCTCGATTAAATTTTCCTTTGGTAAATCGAACTTGGAAACGAGCTTTCTCCATATACAAGTCTTGCAATTCTTGGCGGATAATATCTTCTAAAACAACAGCCAATTCATGGCGTGATTGGCTGAGCTGACCTGCTCGTTCAACCAATTCTTTCTCTAAGTTTTTAAGCTGAACTTCCAAATCATCTCCAGATAAATCATTCCCTGTCAATAGATTGTATTCTTCGCTGATTTTACTAAAATAGTCCAAAACATCATCGACAGTTCCACCATATTTCTTCGTAATGGTATTGAGCAAATCCAGACGACTTTCCAATTGCAAGAGACGATTGCCATCAAAGTCTAGATTGTCCACCACATCACTGAGACGCTTGGTCACATCTTCAACGACATAATAAGCTTCTGTCAGGCTAGAAGAGAGCTGTTTGTAGTCTGGATCAAATTCTTCCAGACTTTGCAAGTCACTCATAGCTGAGCGTAGGTTGTTCAAGCTTGAAAAATCTTCATTGTCTAATAGTGCATAGGCATTGGTCAGTGTATCTGCAATTTGTTTGTGGTTGAGCAGTTTATCGCGTTCTTGATTGAGTTGAATATCTTCGCCAGACTTCAAATCTGCTGCTTCGATTTCAGCAATTTGGTATTCCAACATCTCAATCCGCGCCTTGTGTTCTTGCTCATTTTTTTGCTTTTCAAGAACTCGTTTACGAAGACTACGATAGGCATCAAAGGTTGTCTGATAACGGTCTTTAAGACTCCAAAATTCATCTTCTCCGAAACTGTCCAAAAGACGGATATGGTGCTGGGATTTCATCAATTCTTCCTGGTCATGTTGACCATGAATATCTACTAAATATTGCCCAATCTGTTTCAAGACAGATAAATTGACCATTTGTCCATTGACACGGCTGACCGAACGGCCATTTTGTAGGATTTCACGACGGATAATGAGTTCGTCAGCTACTTCAATCCCCTGTTCAAGTAAAATCTGCTCAAGAGCTCTGCTATTTTCAAAGGAAAAAAGCCCTTCAATCTCAGCCTTGGCGGCCCCATGTCTGATAACATCTGTCGTCGCACGCGCCCCTAGCATCAGGTTCATGGCATCAATGATAATGGATTTACCTGCACCTGTTTCACCAGATAGGATGGTCATCCCGTTTTCAAAATTCAGTGATACCTGCTCAATAATGGCGAAGTTTTTAATGGACACTTCTAGTAACATGGCTACCACCCTCTAACCGTCTGTTCGATTTGCGAAATAATACCTTCGTTTGTAACAATGAGCAGAATACTGTCATCATCAGCAATCACTGAAAAAACATGTTCTTGAAATTGTTCCAAAATCTGGCGTTTTACCACAGCAGAACTTCCGGGTACCAGACGGAGATTAATCATTTTATCCATCACTGAGACTTCAAAAACATTCTGCGATTTTACCTTAACAAGACCTGCCTTTGGTAAACCGTAAATATATCCCTTATCTGCTGATGGAACCTTAATAATGCCAAGTTCCTTGATATCACGTGAAACCGTTGCTTGTGTCGCATTGACACCCATTGCTTCTAGACGTTCAACAATTTCTTCCTGTGTATCAATAGGAAATCGGACTACCAAATCTTTAATGACTTCTAATCGTTCTCGTTTATTCATCCTTTTTAAATTCCTCATGTGCTTGATAGACTGTAGTTGTTATGACCTCTTTATCAATCTGGTTTGGTTGTGTTGATTTTTCTAAGTGCGCTAAAAATTCGATATTGCCATGACCGCCTTGAACAGGGGAAAAGCTAAGGGCTTTGACTGAGAATCCTGTTTCCACGGCCATTTTTGTCACATCTTCCAATACTTTCAAGTGAACAGATTTATCTTTGACAATGCCATTTTTCCCAATCTGTTCACGTCCAGCCTCGAATTGAGGTTTGACAAGGGCAACAACCTGGCCGCCCTCCGCTAAAATACGATGGAGTGCTGGTAAAATCAGACTCAATGAGATAAAGCTGACGTCAATGGACGCAAAACTTGGTTGACCAAGTTCGAAATCTCCCAACTCAGCATAGCGGAAATTGTACTGTTCCATGCTGATCACACGCTCATCCTGACGTAATTTCCAAGCGAGTTGATTGGTCCCTACATCCACTGCATAGACCTGCTTGGCACCAGCCTGCAACATAACATCCGTAAATCCGCCTGTCGAAGCCCCAATATCAATCGTTGTTTGCCCCTCAACTGATAATTGGAAAACCTGCAAGGCTTTCTCCAATTTGAGACCACCACGGCTGACATACTTGAGTTTTTCTCCCTTGAGTTTGAGTTCAATTCCCTCATCAATCTTCTCGCCGGGTTTATCATAGCGTTCGCCATTGATCACCGACACAACCAGTCCCGCCATAACACCGCGCTTGGCCTGCTCCCGCGTCTCGAAAAGCCCCTGTTTATAAGCTAGTACATCTACTCTTTCCTTAGCCATTGATTCGTAAACTTTCTATGATTTCTTTGATTTTTTCTGTTGAAAATGGGACTTGTTTAGCCACTTGATCTAGCTCGTTGATTGCTTGATTCAAGCTATCTTCTAGAAATACTTTTGAGGCTTCCAATCCCATCAGAGCAGGGTAGGTAGACTTCTCAGCCACTACATCTTTTTGGGGAGTTTTTCCGATTTCCTCAAAAGTGGCTGTCACATCTAAAATATCATCCCGAACTTGAAAGGCTAGACCAACTAATTGACCTGCTTGTCGCAAATGGTTGATTACCGCATTCGATTGTCCTGCAATCAAACCTGCTGCTACAAAGGGAAAGGTCAATAATTTCCCTGTCTTATTGGCATGAATGGCTTGTAATTGCTCTAAGGTCTGATTCTGCCCTTCACCAGCCATATCCAATACTTGACCAGCAACCATTCCAAAGGTCCCAGATGCCTGGGAAAGCTCTCTCACGAGAGCAAGGATGGTCTCAGCTGGTAAATCAACTTGGGCTAGGAAACCAAATGGATCTAGGAAAAGACTGTCTCCTGCTAAAATAGCTGTTGCTTCATCGTAGACCTTGTGGTTGGTCAAGCGACCACGACGGTAATCATCATTATCCATAGCAGGCAAATCGTCATGAATGAGACTGCCTGTATGAATGAACTCAAGACAGGCTGCCACTTGATAATGAGCTTGTTTTAATTCCACTCCAAAAGACTCCAAGAGAGTCAAGAGGAGCAAGGGGCGAATTCGTTTGCCACCAGCTTGGAGTGAATAGAGAACGGATTGGTTGAGGCGTTCTGCTACCTGAGGTTCATAAAAACCTGCCATGGTTTCCTCAAGTTGCTGCAATTTACTGGCTACCATTAGTCCATCTCCGCTTCACTGCCATCTGCCTGCATGACCTTGACCAAGGTCTTTTCAGCTTCTGTTAGTGTCTTTTGTAGGTCTTTCGATAGGACCATTCCCTTTTGAAACTCAGCAAGTGCTTCTTCCAGAGCCACATCGCCTCGCTCCAATTTGGTTACGATTCCTTCTAATTCAGCTAAGTTTTCTTCAAATGTTTTCGTCTGTTTGGACATGATTTACCTCCACATCAAGTTGACCATCTTTCATTTGAATGGTCAGTTGTTCTCCCTTTTGTATCTTTTCTACACTATCAATCACCCGACCATCTTGACGAATCATGGCGTAGCCACGGGCCACGATGCGACTGGTATCCAGCATAGTCAAGGCCTCAATCAGCTTATCTGCCTTGGCCATCTTATTATCATAGATATTGGCCATGTTGCTCTTCAAGAGTCGTTCCTGCTGGATAATTCTCTCTTGGAAACTCTCTACTTTACGACCTGGATGCACACCTTGTAATCGTTGCTGTAGTAGGAGACTAGCCTGTTTCTGCTGGCTATATAGTTCTTTCATCCGTGTCTGCAATTGATTGGTCAAGCGGTCTAATTTTTGTAAATAACCATCATACAGGCGTTCAGGCTGGCGGAACATGACTGACTGGCTAATCTTATCAAGCTGACCTCTCAGGAATTTCAAACGATTGGTCATGGCCTGATAGGCTCTATTTTCCTGCTGATTGAGGTAGCCCAGTAAGTCTGCCTTGGTCACAGGTGTTGCTAATTCTGCGGCAGCTGTTGGGGTAGCAGCTCGTTTATCTGCTACAAAATCAGCCAAGGTCGTATCGGTTTCATGCCCAACACTTGAGATAATAGGAATTCTGGATTCAAAAATTGCCCGAACCACAATTTCCTCATTGAATGCCCAAAGGTCTTCGATAGAACCACCACCACGACCAACAATCAGAACATCCAAGTCATCCCGTTCATTGGCTCTTTGAATATTGGCAACAACCTCCTGAGCAGCACCATCTCCTTGAACCTTGGTCGGATAGAGAATAATTTCTACCCCTGGAAAACGTCGGCTAACGGTTGTAATAATATCCTGAATAACAGCTCCACTCGGACTGGTAATGACACCGATTTTCTTGGTAAACCGTGGCAGTTCCTGCTTAAACTCCTGTTTAAATAAACCTTCCTGTGTCAGGGCTTGTTTGAGCTGTTCAAACTTGATAGCCAAGGCTCCAATACCATCTGGCTCAGCTTTTTCAATGACAATGGAATAAGAACCATTTGGTTCATAGAGCTGAATGCGCCCGATGACATTGATTTTCATTCCCTCTTCAAGCTCAAAGCCCAGATTCTTATAGACGCCTGCCCACATGGTGGCTTGGATGACAGCCTTGTCATCCTTAAGCGAAAAATATTGATGGCTAGGGCGTTTACGGAAGTTGGACACTTGACCTGTCAAATACACCTTTTCCAAATACGGATCGCGGTCAAACTTTAATTTTAAATACTTAGTTAGATGACTAACCGATAAATATTCAACCATGTCCACTCCTTCTATATTGTATCCCTACTATTATACCAAATTTTGCACTTTTATACAGAACTAGGCCTATTATTTCCGATAGCTTTCCTGTGTTTTTTTCAACAATTTGCTATATAATAGTTTGTAAGAATATAAGAACCTGGATTCACAGTCTAATGCGTAAAAACACTTTACTTGTGAATACGGGTTCTAAGAATCATTATGCAGATTCTAAGGAGATTTATATGAAAATTGATGATTTACGAAAAAGTTCTAATATTGAGGACCGCAGGGGACAATCCAGTTCTAACTCATCTTTCTCGTCTGGTTCATCTGGCGGAAATGTCCTATTGGGACTACTCTTTTCACGACTTGGTTGGAAAGGAAAACTACTTGTTCTTGTCCTTTTATTAGCCTTCGGAGGCATGTCAAACCTTGGTGGGTTGCTTTCCCCATCAACAGGGACTAATCCTTACCAATCGAGTCAAGTCACAACGACTGGTACAGATGTGTCTGATGCAGATGCTGAATTCATGAGTAAGGTGTTAGGATCGACAGAAGATTTTTGGGCCCAAGAATTTAAAGCCAATGGTTTAACCTACAATGCACCGACTATGGTTTTCTATACTAACCAGACCCAAACCGGGTGTGGAGTTGGTTCCGCCCAAGCCGGTCCATTCTATTGCTCTGCTGACCGCAAGATTTATATTGATACTTCTTTCTATCAAGAATTATCTAGCAAATATAAGGCTGCTGGTGACTTTGCCATGGCTTATGTCATCGCTCATGAAGTTGGTCACCATGTTCAAAATGAATTAGAAGTTCTTGGGGCTTACCATCAAAAACGGGCTCGACTATCCGATAAGGAAGGCAATGCGCTAAATGTTCGCCTAGAATTGCAAGCTGACTATTATGCAGGAGCCTGGGCCAAATATGTTGATGGACAAGGCATCTTGGATGCTGGTGATATTGACGAAGCTATGAATGCTGCCCATGCAGTTGGTGACGATACTCTTCAACAGGAAGCCTACGGCCGTACTGTTCCAGACAGTTTTACCCACGGCACTTCTGAGCAAAGGAAAAAATGGTTTAATCTCGGTTATACCTATGGTGACCTTGCTCACGCCGATACATTCTCCGTAGAGAACCCTTAACCTCTACGCTATCAATAAAAGCTCCTGTAAAATTGCAGGAGCTTTTATCAATACAGTCTACTCATACAGCCGAGATTGACTGCCGATCTATTTTTTACGTCCAGTTAATTCTCTGGTACGATGTTGTTTTTTATGCTCTTTGTGTGAGTGACGGTTCTTTTTCGAACGATCTTTCTTTCGTTCTTTGCCTTCTTTCTCTTTCTTCTCTTTAGGAACCTTATCTGTTCGTGGCGCTACTACTTCTAATCCCGCAGCAGAAGCAATTTGATCACCATAAATATAGTGAGTATACTTATTGAAATTCTTTATCACTGCGATGAGAGAGAAGGGCTTTTCTGATTGCTTTTCTATTTCTGTCTCTATTTTGTAAGTGACAGTCTGCACATCTCTGCGGTGGTCTCGAAAGAAAATTTTGGAGAAACGATTTTCGTCCTTCCATTTATTAAATATAGCATTACCCATAAGCCCTGCAGACCAGCCCCATTGTGCATCAAATTCTCCCTTTCCATTTTCAAATGCCCTATACTCATCCCCACCAGCACCTTCTGACTTATAGTGATTTAAAATATCCGCATTACTTTGATCCACTAACTTAGTTAGTTTTAAGCCATCTGGAAGGATAAAATAGTATCCGCCAATCGATTCATAGAATGCCCATTCTCCAGCTTTGAAAGTCACTTCCCACTCAATTTTTTTATCGGTTACGGAAGTTGTTTTTATCAAAACAGATTGCTGTAATTGAAATGGTTTACCTGGATAGTTCGTATCTTGAATATAGGCTGGTTGTTTCTCATTCGGCAATTCTGGAGTAACAGGAAGGGATTCCATATCCAAATTATGTTCAGCTGACCTTACAGCACGCGGTGTAAATTCAGAAAGGGTTGAATCCTCAGCCTTTGGTTCTGGGGTTGCTTCAGCCTTTGGCTCAGAAATGACATTCTCAACTTCCTCTAGGTTAGAAGACTGGTTTGGAACTTCATCATCTAGAATTTCTCCATTCTCAGCTTCTTTTGTGGCTTGCTCTTCAACCGTCAACGGCTGTTCTTCTAGCATTTGGTTAGAATCTATCGTCACAAGGCTTGCATCGGTTGATGCCTCCGTATCCGCCTTGATATGTGATACATTCGCAGTTATTGTAACACCTAATAGGGCACTGCTTACTAGTAATCCAGCTATCATTTTTGTTTTTTTCATAAAATACTTTAACCTCTCTTCATTAATTATTTTCGGCAATTTTCCTTCCAAAATCTATCCTGCTATTTGATACGACCGTTTCTTTTTCCAGCAGATTTTCTTCTCGTATTCGTCCATGCAGGATCCCCATATAGATTGGAAAGAGAAAAATTAAACTATACTTCGCATGGCATAGTAAGGCAAGCCCTACTAATTCTGGAATAATGATTAGAAAAATATTCGGATGTCTTACGGTTTGAAATAGCCAATGATGGATAGGATGGTAGGTTTCTCCGAATAGTTGCCCAACTGTCCACTTGTCTCCTAAAATTCTTCTCAGATAATATAAGGTTGCCATCGCAGAAAATAACATCACGAACCCCAATCCACTAAACCAGTCAAATAGGGGCTGTTTTATTAGTGCTTCACATAAGCATGAAAAGTAAAATACCATATGTGCAACTAACCGCCATTTGACATTGTGGATGCTGTCTTCTATTCCACCAGTAAGCACTGTTTTCTCTTCATTTTCAAGAGCTATTCGCAAACAATATAGCCTCAGCAAAACAACCAAACCGACTGAAAAAATAATCATGATAATCCCTCCTTCTACTATTGAATTACAGACTTAGTATATCAAGTCAATCCATTTTCACCCTGCCCATATTCTATTTTTTATTTATTTTTGTTGGTTGATTCGTGGAGTGACCCTAGCTGATGCCAAATCAAAAAAATTCCTGAGTCAGTACATTCAAACTCAGGAATTTTTTATGATTTTCATACTTGGTAGCTACGATTGCTAATTTAAAAGAAATTACTCTTCTTTCTTTTTGTTTTTAAATACATACACAAAAGTTGAAAGAGTGGCCAGGGCTGCTCCTAACCAAGTTAAGCTACCACCTGCTTCTCCAGTATTTGGCAAAGTCTCTTTGCTCTTCTGAGGTTTCTTACCATCTGACATTTCATCCATTGGCTGTTTGACCGCTGGTGATGTTGTTTTTGACCCTTGTGACTCGGGTTTCATCTTCTCAGAAGGATTATCCGTTTTTTGAGATTCTTTTGCCATCTGATCTTCTTGTTTTGGCTTAGCCATTTTCTGAATATCAGATTTTTCTTTTTCAGATTCTTTAGGAACCTCAATCTTAGGAGTTTCAGTTTGTGGAATCTCTTTTTTCGGAGCTTCTTCTTTCGGAGTCTCTACTTTTGGTTGTTCTAACTTTGGTGTATCCTGTTTTGGATTATCTACCTTAGGCATTTTCTCCTCAGGAATAACCATCTCTGGTTGTTCCTTCTTAGGAACTTCTGGCTGTGGCATGTCCATATGTGACTTCTCGTTAGTAACTTTAACATCTACCAGAGCAATATCATACGAATGATCATCATAGATGACCTTCACATTTACCCCATATTGCCCTTCTACTAGCGGAACTTCTCCAACAACTTCTTTTGTAATTGGACCAGCTTCTTGAGGAACTGTGACAGCATCTAAGATTTTTTTCTCCGCAACTTCTTTTGAGGTTCCTACTGGATACGCTACCCAGTCAACCATTGAAACAATCGGTTCATAAAGTTCATCCTTAGTCTTGTTGGGCACCATTTCTTCTTTCTTTGGACTTTCAGGTGCTGGACTTGGTGCTGGTGTGTCTGGCATTTCCGGTACACGTGGTTGCTCTGGTGCTGGAGTCGGTGGCACTACCTCTGGTGTTTCTGGTACACGAGGCATCTCTGGTCCCTCTGGAGATGAAGTCTCTGGTTTCATAGGAGCTTGCGGTTGCTCTGACTCTGACGTCGGTGGCACTACCTCTGGTTGTTCCATTTTAGGTGTTTCGCTCTTAGGAACTTCTGGCTGTGACATATCTGGTACTTCTGGAGTTTTAGGTTGTTCTGGTTCTGGAGCAGGAGATGGCATTTCTGGACTTTGTGGCATGACCTTCGGCTGCATTTCTTCTACTTTTGGTTCAACCTTTGGCATCTCAGACATACGAGGTTGCTCTGGACTTCGAGGCATATCTTCATTCGGTTTGTCAGTCTGGTTAGATGTCACATGAACATCAACTAAAGTGACATCGTACGACTTATCATCGTAAATGACCTTTACATTTACTCCGTATTGCCCTGCTGCCAATGGAACGTCCCCAACGATTTCTTTTTTAGTTTCTCCTGCTTCTTTAGGAACCATTACTGCATCAAGAATTTTCTTCTCTGCTTCTTCCTTCGAAGTTCCTACAGGATAAACCACCCATTTGTCTGTTTGGACAATTGGCTCATAGATCTCATCTTTGGTTTTATTTGGCGGCATGTCTTCTTTCTTAGGACTTTCAGGAGATGGACTTGGTGCTGGTACTTCTGGTTGTTCTGGTACAGAAGGCATCTTCGGTTGTTCTGGTGTTCCAGGCTTCTCTGTTTCCGATACCTTCGGATCAACCATCGGTTTTTCTGGAGTAGATGGTGATTTAGGTGTTTCGGGTTGTTGTTGTTTTGTCATAACCGGTACCAAAAGTAATGGCAGGTCATTGGAAATTTTTAACTCCAAATCAATGACTTCATCAGGATTTCTTGCAAAAGCCCAGCCAACAAAAGTATATCCTGGCGCTGGAATAACTCGTTCATTGGCTCCAACTCTCTTAAAAAATTCGCCAAATGTTTCTCCGGTAATGCCTTCTTCTGAAAATCTTCCTTTATCAATACGATGCGTAGCTCCTATATCAAGTGCACCATTTCCCCCCTCTTGAAAAATAAATTCAACTCTAGGCAACGCTGGCTTAGCTATAGTATTACTTTCAGACGTTTTTCCTGTTCCTTTAACATTGAATATCCGCCCTGCGGCAGTGACCGTATCGTATCTAAAACTTTTCATCACGGCAATAAAAGGAAAGGTTGATTGTGAATCTACAGTCACTTTAGCAGTAAACTGATAATTTATCTTACCAGTTCCTTTTATGTTATCAATAAAATAGATATCAGAAAAGTTTTCTTTCCATTTCTCCAATTCCATACTGCCTACTTTTCCAGCAGACCAGCCCCATTGAGAATTAAAACTACGCTCGAGATTCAAAGGTTCTTCTTTTTTACTAAATATACGAAAAGGGTTCCCCTCGCCGTTTTCTGGATAATTAACGTTCTTAGGAAATTGTTCCAATAAATTTTCACTCGGTTTCGTTCCCTCAACTATCTTTGTCAATTTTAAGCCTTGAGGTATAATAAAGTAAACCCCACCACTGTGATGATTAAAAGACCATTTCGCTGTATCAAACTCCACTTTCCATGTAATTTCAGCATTGTTAATTCCCTCAGAAACTTGATTTATCGATACAGATTTTTTGAAGTACTCCTGATCACCAAAAAAAGAACTTCTATTAGTTGCCTGAATCAACGGTCCATCTTCAACTTTTAAAGTAGAATCTTCCTTCTCCTCCCCCTCTACTACGTTTTTCGATTCTGATAATGAAACCAGCTCTTCATTTGAAACTAGTTCCAAATCTACATTTTCTTTTTTATCTTCCTCTTCTTTCAAAGAAGACTCAGCATTAGTTGAAGGATTATTATCTGCAACCATAACCGCTTCCTCCAATACTGGAGATGGACTATTTTCAGATGTCACGGAAATCTCTTCACTATTTGACTTTGGCGCTTCGGTCACAGCTACTTCTGTAAGCTCTGTCCCTTCTGCTTTGACCAATGATGTTGGATAAAGTAATAAACCACCCAATACCGTTGTACTTAATAATAAGCCTGATATTACTTTTTGCTTGCTCATAATTTGCTCCTTTTAAAAAAACGCATAATCTTTATAAAATACCTGTTTTCAAACTGGAAATTACCCTACTATTCTAAATGCACAGCCTTCCTTTGGTCAGTAGTAATTCCTAAAAAACGATATTTAAACTAAATTAATGTAACCACTAGAATGATTTCTCGTAAAGTTCTATCTTTGTCTCTCTCTGCACACTTCACTCCAACATTTCACCAGCAGACTCTACCTTACCATTAGGAATAATGACTTCCTTCAATAAGATATTTTCTTCATGGATACGTCTGTACAGTACAACCATATAGATTGGGAATAGGATGATAAAGCTGTACTTGGCGTGGCATAACAGAGATAAGCCTAGCAATTCGGGGATAATGTTTAAGAAATAATTTGGATGTTTTACTGTTCTAAAAAGCCAATGATCAATAAATCGATGGTTCTTTACCAACATCAATTTAACAGTCCAAATATCTCCTAAAATCCTTGTAACCCAGCATAGCATCATCATCGAAAAGAATAATACTGCTAGACCAAGTACACTCAAACCGTCAAAACTAGCTTGTTTTAACACTGCCTCACTCAAACATGATAAGTAAAAGACAATGTGGACGACTGTTAGTAATTTTGTATTTTGCACACCGTATTCAGAACCACCATTTGCTAAAATCTGCTGTTCATTTTTTAGCGAAATTTTCAAAAAATACAATCTCAGTACAAAAACACTAATAACCCAAAAGACAATCATAATGTCCTTCCCTTCTCTTTGCAAATTCACAGAGTTCTTACCCTGTGGCAAAAAAATTATATCAGCCCCAACTATTTTCACCCTGCCTTCGTTCTATCTTTTTTGTATTTTTTATATTTTTGCATGTCGTCTTTATCCATCGAACTTTCCGCTTCTCATCCCGTCTCATCCTCATCAAGATTCAAATAGAATATTCCAATATCCAATAAAAAAATTGCTCATGACTACTATCTCGTCACAAGCAATTGCTATCTATTTCTTACTGTCAAAATTTTTTTATATCATGGGATAAACTAGGAATCAAATTGAATAACAAAGCGCATTGTTTTTTCATCAGCAGCATAAAATGTATATCCAAATTGGTGTTTTTCAAGAATTTGTTGCACAATGAACAAACCAATCCCTGTTCCACCATCTTTTCTCTGCCGACTAAAATCTGGACGATAGAAAGGCTTGAAGATTTGCGACAATTCCTCCCCATCCAGTACAGCCTCGACTTCATTTTCAATAATTAATTGATGTTCAGTTAATTGTAGACGAATAGCACCTCCAATTTTTGTATAACGAAATGCATTGTCCAAAACATTTTTTATAGCCTTCAGTAGATAAACTGAATTTCCTTCAATAATAACTGGAGCTAAATCAACTGTAAACTGATAGGGACGAACTTCCGCTAAGCTAAAATAGCTCGTCAATGAATCCTTAATTAACTCATCTAATTGGATACTTCCCTTGCTATCTTTCAATGCCATATCGAGATTGGTTGCTTCTAAAATGGAATAAACCAAATTAGATTGTTCCTTCAGCAATTCTCTACATTTCTTCAAATAAGTATCATGATCCTGAAAGGGACCGACATTATGAATCATCCCCTCAATCAAACCTAGCGCACTAGCAATCGGAGTTTTTAATTCGTGAGATGTAATACGGAGAAAGTCAGATTTTTCCTTTTCACGGGCTAAAGTCCTCTCGTTCTCCGTTTTCAATTCCTTGATACTGGTCAAAAGTTTACTATAAAGACTATTGACATCTTGTGCTAGGGTTGCTACTTCATCCACACCAGATACAGAACAATTAATCCCTGGCTCCAAAGATTGCATTTTGCGGGTTGTTGCAGAAATGGCTGCGATTCTACGAGTGGCCAGTCGACTGTAGACAAAGGCCGAGGAAACTGCAAGCAAAATGATTAATACCAGAATGAAGGGATAGAAGGTAACCAGGATCTGACTGACATCCGAGAGAGAATGAAAACCGTAATTAAACAGCAAATAGTAGGTCGTCCCTTCAGCGGATTCAATGGCTACCGACCATGAGCCAAACTCATCAAAATTTCCTTTCTTTAAATACTCCTCCTCGTTCTTTTTAGCCTCTTCGTCATTGGGATCTGGATAGATAATTTTATTTGACTCGGAGAAGAGAGTAATGATGATATTCGGAGTTTTTTGATCATAATCATCAATTTCCTCTAGAATTTCAACTTCTGGCTTCCCGTCCAGCTGCATCGCAACTCTCATATAATCATCTTTGAGTTCTTGTTTCCGAACTTGATTATAATAGATCGGCATGGCATAATATAATAGTCCCAATAAGGTCAAAGAAATAAAGGTAATCATCACCGTAACAACGATGAAGTTTTTTCTAGCGATTCCCATTGTTAGAATTCCTCAACCTGATAACCTCGACCAATTACCGTTCGTAAAGGAAGAGATGGTAACTTCTTACGTAGATTCTTGATATGATTGTCCAAAACTCGGCTATCCAGTTCTGTATAGCCCCAAATTCCCAGCATTAGATGATCACGATTGACAATTTTTCCACGTCGTTTTGCCAAGTACAGTAAAATCTCGTATTCTTTTTTCGTTAATTGTACTTCTTCTTCTGCCATATAAACCGCTCCACTGGACGGATGGATTTGGATGTCGGCTGCTTCTATAATATCACCTTCACCACGCAAAATATTTTCAATGCGTTTCACAAGAATAATCGGCGAAAAAGGTTTTACAACGTAGTCACTAATCAGTTGATTGAAGCTAACCAATTGTGTGTATTCGTCATCCATTGCCGTTAACATAAGAATTGGAATTTTTGATGTCTTACGAATCTCCTGTAGGACTTCCAATCCTGTCATGGACGGTATCATAATGTCCAATACAATCAAATCAAATGATTCTTCTCGAAATGTTTCAAGTGCAATTTTTCCGTCGGAAATATGGGTCACTTCGTAGCCGTGATCCTTTAGAAATTCACAAACTACTTGACTGATAACAATATCATCTTCTACAACCATAATTTTCGCCATTATACTCTCCTTTAAAACATATAAATAAATTGGTATTCTTGTGTCTCTTGTTGTATATATCTACTATCTTGAAAAAACAGATAAAAAATACATCTCGAAGAGAACATGTATAGAATTGTTTGGTAGACTAAACTAAATTAAATTAATAAAGAAAGGACTACTAATGTTCAACTTGAATTCTGAAAAACTGACTGTTCTAAAGTGGTTTGATATTGTCATCCTGAGTCTGATTTTATTTGGTGAGGGAATTTTCAACTCCACACTCCAATACCTGGCACTACAAGATCAAACGAGAACCCTACAGGAAAATCTGACTTTTTCAGCATTAGATAACTGCAAGGCAGTGGCCATTCAAATTGTATGGTTAGCTCTTGCCCTCTTCTATTTACTACTGCGTAATTTTGACTTTTCACAGTGGAAAAAACAAATTCTCTTTACACCGTGGGTTCCACTACAAACCATCGTCATCTTCATTGTCGCAGCCCTCTGTATGGATGTTTTTCAGCTTGTGTCCCATCAAGTTATCGCACCTGCGACACCATCGATGTTCCACTTGGTACATAAAGCCAGCTATTCATTAATATTCTATGCCTTGCTAAATGGATTCTATGAAGAGATTTTCTTCCTTGGTATCTGTCTGATGGGCAATCCAAAACATGCTAAGTGGGCATTTCTCTACTCACTGATTATCCGTTGTAGCTTCCATACCTATCAGGGTCTAGTTGCTGGCATCGGACTAGGTTTAATCGTTGGAATTATTTTCCATCTACTCTACCAAAAAATAAAACCTCAAAACATGCTTCCGTTCTTCTTGGCTCATGCCATAGCAGATATTATCGGGCTAACAGTCCTGGGGCATATATACATATAATACGTACACATTGATGACTCACATAACCATCTAAAGGTGATGTGGGTTTTATTTATGCTTTCAGACTCGTTTGAAAGGCGGGGAATCAGAAGCCCTCCATTTCCTACCACTAAGATAGAACTCTATGGCATATCATGTCCTGTCAACAGCATATAAATAGTGGCTCAACACAGTCCTTATAGCAGACTTTTCTTTGAATCAATTATGTTTAGCTTATAAAAAGTTGCCCTCATAAAACAACTTCACATTACCTTCTCTGTAGATAACAACAATAGTATATCACAATAAAAAGATATATAGAAAAGTCACTCAAAAGAAACACAGAATACTTAGACAAAACATAGAACTATTTTAAATGAGCTAAAATCCTCCCGATTCAGCTGATGATTTTATCCAGTTTCTAAGCTTTCACAGTCCGTTTGTATCTATTCTGCATGGCAGTACAGACGCTCTTTAAATAAACAACAACCACCTCATCGTGCGCATTGAGGTGGTTGTTATCCAAATATAGTAATTGGATTCCTAAGGATGAGGATGAAAATTAGACATTGTATCATAATTCCTGTTAGGTAGTCCACGTATCTTCTTTATCATGTGACTACACCAACTACTATGTACCAACTTAGGTGCAAAACATACTATGGATGGCGATATGTTTGCATAATCTATTTTATCATGGAATCCTTGAATTCATTTATGTTTCATCTATTGTTTGTTTATGCTTACTCTATTATCGATAGAATTGTTCAAGCTTTCCCTAAAAATTGCTACAAACTGGACTTTATGCATTTTTTCCACTCTTTTTCCGTAGGAATGGGAAGACCAAAAGTAGCAGAAATCCTAGTAGGGTCGCGATTCCATTTTTCTCCCCAGTATTAGGCAGCATTTTTCTGTGATCCCGATTGTCTTTCTTCTCTGTTTTTTCAATAGTAGCAGAAGATTTTTTCGTATCCATCTTATTACTACTTGTTTCTTTACCTTTGTTGGAATCCATTTTTTCTGGCATGTTTTCCTTTTTACTGCTAGAATTTGGTTGAGTTTTTTCCCTGTCTGACAGAAATTTTTCCTTGATGAGGGCCTCTGTCTTTATCTGAGGTTTTTCCGCAGGTGATGGCTTGATAATTTCTTTGTTAGACAAGTAAATACTGCGTTCCATACCTGTCATGACTTCAGACATCACCTTACCATTGACCAGTACTGTATAGAAGGTACCATCAAGCAATCCCTCTTTAAAAATAGCCTTTCCATCTGCATTCGTCCGCTGCGTTCCAATTGAGCGACCTGTTTTGTCCACCAAGGTCACTTCTTGCCCGCTTACAGGATTAGCTCCTGCATTGCGAATAACCACTGTCAACGGTGTCATGCTGAATTCTGGATCAACAGTCCCCTCCCCCTCAGCAATAAAACTAGAGCCCAACTGACTCTCACTTCCATTAGCACGGAGGGTATAGCCCTGCGCAACCCCATCTACAACTACACTCAAATTAATATTTAAGGGAAGATGATTAAAAATAGCCTGTCCTTTGGCGTTTGTTCTATTGGTAGCGACTACCTTGTGTTCTCTTGTTGAGGTATCCACTATCTGGACTTCCTTATCTGCTAATACTTTTCCGTTTTTATTGATAATGGTTGCTGTAAAAGTAAATCCTTTTTCTTCAGTTTCTTCTTTCTTACTGCTATAAGATGAAGCCTCTTCCTTTACAATTTTATCTGAAGAAAGATAGGCAAAACGAGACTGTCCTGGGAATACCTCTCCAATTTTCTCTCCATTGACATAGTATTCATAGAAAGTACCTTCAACGATTTTGTCAGTAAAGCTGACCTTTCCGTTTTGATCAGATAAGCGACTTCCAAGGGATTCATTAGAAGAGATTTTTAATTCTACTAATTGAGAAGATAAGGGAGTTGCATCTTCATCCTGAACGGTAATCTCAATCGCCTTCCCACTCAAGTCCTCCTTATTAGTCGCAACATTGGTCTCCGATTCAGGCTTATTAGCTAAATCAGGCATGTTTCCTTCACCTGATGCCGTATTGTTTCCGTCAACTATGTTTGCTCTGAAATCCAATTCAGTCTTGTTGGTTGCTACATCTGTTTCCTCCGCTAAAATAGTAGGCATTGAGCCCAGTCCAGCAGTTAAAAGTGCTACAACAGATACAAATCGAATGGTGTGATGTTTTGAAAATAACATAATAGTCTCCTTCTAAAATATAAACTCTTTAATATACCCCCTCAAAAAAGAGCCTTTATTAGTTGTTCTAAATCAAGGCTCTCCTCATCAAAGGGATCTTTTCAGTGTAAAATGATTTTGTATTTTTTATACTCCTACCAGACCTTCAAACGCTCCTCAGGCTTAACATACATAGGATCGCCCTCTTTAACATTGAAGTCTGTATAGAATTGTTCAAGCTGATTCACAATATTATTCACACGGTATTTAGCAGGTGGATGTTCATCAGTAATATTGGCAATTGCAAATTCTTTCGTTGTCACTGCACGCCAAACTTTTCCGTAGGCTTCGAATACTTTCTTGGTATCATAGCCTTTTTTCTTGGCAATATCAATGGCAACTGTCATTCCTCCCAAATCAGCAATAATTTCTCCCGTTGAAATCTCCCCGTTGACATAGTATCCTGGGGCAACCTCCAATTTTGAATAAATATCTGCTGCTTGTTGAACCTTAGCCTTGAATTTTTCCAAGTCTTCTGGTTGCCACCAGTTCACTAAGTTCCCTTTTTCATCAAATTGTGAGCCCGCTCTATCAAAAGCATGGGAAATCTCATGTCCAATGACAGCACCAATTCCACCCAGATTTGCCTCTGGACTGGCAGATGGGTCATAGAAAGGTGCTTGTAAAATACCTGCTGGAAAAACAATCTCATTGTTTGATGGGCTGTAAAAAGCATTGACAGTGTGCGCAGGCATCCCAAAGTGAGTCTTATCAAAAGGCTTATTAAGCTCAGCAAACTCTTCTTTCAATTTGCTCATCCGAATCGTATCAATATTGGATAGCAAACTACCTCCATCCTCCTTGGCTTGGATGCTAAAATTAGTATAGTCTTTCCACTGATCTGGGTAACCAATTTTAACGCCCATACTGTCTATTTTTTTAAGGGCATGCGCTTTCGTCTCCTCAGACATCCACTGTACTGCTTGGATACGTTCGCGATAGGTTGACTTGATTTCTTCCACCATTTTGAGAACATCTGTTTTAGATTCTTCTGAAAAATGATTCTTCACATAAAGTTTGCCAATCAAGTCCGCAAAGTTTTCATCAACAGCAGATTCGACAACTTCATCATGACTTGGAATATTTACAGTCCCTTCCATTGCCCCCTCATAAGTTGCCTTAGCTTCAATAACATCTTCTGATAAATAATTGCTGTAGTGGGCAATCAAACGATATTGGAGCAGAGCTTTAAGAGCTGCAAGGTTCTTTTCTTGATACAATTCATTTAATTTCTTAAGAGCATCTGGTTCTGATACCACCATTGTTGCAGCATGCTCAAGCTCCAGTTCCGAAGCAAGTGCTGAAATTGGTAGATTGGGTGCTAATGCTTTCACCTCATCCCAGGTCTTTTGATTATACATCGCATCAAAATTATCTGCCTCTTTCTTTGGACGCTGCACTATAGCCATCTCTTTTTCCAAGTTAAATACAAGCTCTGCCTTTGCAGCGGCTTCCTTGGAATCATCCCCTATTAAATGAAAGATTTTTTGTAAATACTCTTTAAAAGCTTTCTGACTTTTCTGTGAAAAATCATCAGTCCCTTCATAGTTTTCTTTCGCAAAACTTAATTTATGAGGGTCAATATAGAGAGAATTTTTATTACTATCCTTTATATCCTGGGTGACACTCAAATTGATGAGTGTTCGGATATTTTTACCATACATAGAAACAAAAATCTTGCTCACTTCATCCATTGTAGAGGCTTTCTGTATCTCGTCTAGAAACGGTTTGAGCGGTTCAATTCCTAGTTTATTTCGCGTCTCAAAATCAGCCGCTAAACGATAAAAGTCAATCAGCTTTCTCTCCTCACTTCCGATTTTCAACTGCTGATAATTTTCATCCAACTGGTCAATCATTTCTCGGATTTTTTCTTGGGTTCTGTCTGTCATTTGAGCAAAGTTATCGATTTGAGCCTGACCTTCTCCCAGTTTTGTTTCCTTCAACCATTCAGCATTGATATAGGAATGAAAATCGGTTTGCGGTGTTGCTTGCGGAGTCGATTTCCCCACTCCACAGGCTACTAGAAATACCACAGAAAACATGGAAACTGCAGTTAACTTAAGCGTCTTATTCATCTTGATTACACATACCTTTCGTTAAATTTGAAATGAAGTCAATAATTTACTATTTCTTTAAAATAAATACTGTCTACTTATCTCCTCCTTATCAATAAATGCACAAATAAGTCAGACTATCCCTATTCGTCCATTTCGCCTCATCTCTAGATTTAGCTGAGCAGTCCCCATCCTGTAAGACACAAGATAAGTCTCGCGCATTTTCCAAAAGAGACCAATAGCCGTTTGTCCATGTCATCTTAGCAACTGCCGATAGGAGGTCTCAATCGAATCATGTGCTTGTTGCACAAAAATTCTCCTCAGCCTGATGTCAGCAGTCACTTCAGCATAGATTTCAGTGCCTGACTAAACCATCTAATGAGTCTCAATTTCCCTTAGAATCAGCCTCAGTATATCACACCAAACCCCTTCAAAACGGGAAAACTCAAAAGAAATACAAAAAGCTTATACAAATCTTATATTGCCTAAAAAAGAGATGGATTCATCCTTACTGACTCCCCTTTCCTTTCTTCTGCAACAGAAATACAGCCATATAAAAACCTGCCTCTAGGAAGGAAGAGACAGGTTTTTATATTATGAATTGAAAAAGATTTTAGAAGGCAATAGTAAATAAAGAAGTTTTTAGAGTTTATGCGAATCATTTACTGGACTACGATAGTTTAATGAATTAAAAAAGTTTGTGAAAGTTTTGTTTGATTATGAAATTTCAGTGTATAAGAAAGTTTTATTAAATTATGAAGGACAAAAATTATAAGATTGATAAGAATTACTCTCTAAGCTATGAGAAAGTTATTTCAATATTTCTTTCAACCAATGTCAGATTCATTAAAAGTCCTAGTCAATGTACTTTTTCTTGTATGCCGCATCTGAACGAGACTAGATTTGTACGGATGATTCCATTTGAGACTATCTCTAAAACTTCTTTTCGGTACTACGATCTATCTGATACATAGTACCTTTCCATTGTCATGGGCGCTAATTTAACCAAAGGTAAGCAAGAAATATTAAATTAGTTCCGACAATTATTTGAATAACTATGACGTATATGCAATATCACTTCAGATTACATTTCGCTTTGCTATGACTTATTCCATCATAACTCCTTTTCAATTTCATCATTCGCTATCTTAATCGATACCGTGAAGTTAGTATAGCATAAAAAAATGTCAAAAAAACAAAACATATACAAATATTACATAAAAACTAGGGCAGGGTTATATAACCTAAAAAACGGATATGTGTCATCTCTTACACAAACACCTTTGGCTATTCGGAAAAGATAATATGAACTTCGCTGAGTTTACTATTTATGGTAAAGTCATTTCTCAAACTTTTCTTCCCATCCAAATCAGATTGACATTTTTACAATATACTAGCCTACACTTATCATTCTATCCAGCTTTTTTGCATGATTATGTGGCTACTCTAATAACAGCCATTAACGTTAAACTTTGTAGACCTTCATTCTCCAGCTACATCGTACAACTATTGAATTTTTCGAATAAATCATCTTACAGATAAAGCGTATACAAATAATAGTCTGTCCCCACCTACGAATTTCTCGTTTATGATAAGATGAGTGTGTAGAGGAATGGCCATTCTTTTATATATTTTTTAGAAAGAGGTGCTTTATGAAGAATCAACTTAAAAGTAAAGCAGTAGCTATTTTACATGCACAAGCAATTCCTGCCCTAGCACTAATCACAATGATTGGAATGGCTGGGACAACTGCCACTATCCACGCCGACACCCAGGCAGCTAATATGCCTGTTGAATCGGCTCAATTTAATGGATATTACGATTTTCTCTTTCCACAAACAACAGAGACTCTAACATTGGCTCAGGAATTACGTGCCGATTTAGAAGACCGTATTAGCGAGGTGGAAAAACGAGCTTCTTACTCTCCCGAAATCACAAGCCAAGCTGATGAATTACGCGTAAAAGTCCAGCAGCTTGACTTTGTTTGGGGTTCCAAAGATGATTTGATTCAGATATACGAAATGATTCTTCAAGATATTGCGATTTGGAAGACACAAGTAGAGGACCACGGCTTAAATCCTATTGATGACTATCCATATCTAGACGATGACATCATTCCTCTTCGTCGCACTCCTGAGTTTTATGAATTACGAGACGAATTAAAAGCAGACTTGGAAAGCCGTATCACTGAAATCGAAAACTTGGAATCAAGAAAAGGCTATTGGACTCCAAAAGCTAATAATTTCCGCAACCAAGTTATGAAACTTGAATATCACCATATTGAGAAACCATTGATTCGCGAATATGAGAGAATCCTTCGCAATCTTGCAACCTGGCGAACACAGGTGAACGAATCCTAATCCTTTTACTACCATTTCACTTTTCATAGTTTATAAAATTACGTATAAATTCCTTTTATCATCAAACAATGTATAAACTAGAGAGAGCGACTGCTCTCTCTTTATTTCTTTATTTGAGACCAGTCTACAGTAACGCCAATCATTTCATACTCCACGCAATAAAACACTCCTGTGTCTAGTTTTATACTAGAATTCAACAGGAGTGTTTTTCTATATGTCATTTTAGGAAGTATTCAAACCAAGATGAGATTTCGGATGTAGATTACAGTTCAATCCTCCAACCGATTTCCCACTCGATAAAACTACCGTTGTTATAATCTACGCGTCCGTGCTCATATCCAAGTTCAACAAATGATGGCCAATCATCATTACTACTTTCGTCTGGGAGCTGGGTTTCACCACTTTCGCCGGGAAGTTGATGACCGCCATTATTACCGCTTAAGTTAGGCACGTGGCTTTCACCACTTTCGCCGGGAAGAGGACGATGACCATTGTTACCACTTAAGTTAGGCACTTGACTTTCACCACTTTCGCCGGGAAGTGGACGGTCGCCATTATTGCCGCTTAAGTTAGGCACGTGGCTTTCGCCACTAGCACCGGGAAGTTGATGGCCGCCATTATTACCACTTAAATTCGGCACGTGGCTTTCACCACTTTCGCCGGGAAGTTGATGACCGCCATTATTACCACTTAAATTTGGGAGCTGGCTTTCGCCACTAGCACCTGGAAGTTGACGATGACCATTGTTACCACTTAAATTCGGCAAGTGGTTTTCACCACTTTCGCCGGGAAGAGGACGATCGCCATTATTACCACTTAAATTCGGCACTTGACTTTCACCACTTTCGCCGGGAAGTTGATGGCCACCATTATTACCACTTAAATTCGGCAAGTGACTTTCACCGCTTTCGCCGGGAAGTTGAAGACCGCCATTATTGCCACTTAAATTTGGCACTTGGTTTTCACCACTTTCGCCGGGAAGTGGACGATGACTATTGTTACCGCTTAAGTTAGGCACGTGGCTTTCACCACTTTCACCTGGAAGTTGACGGTCACCATTATCACCGCTTAAGCCTGGGAGCTGGCTTTCACCACTTTCGCCTGGAAGTGGACGGTCACCATTATTACCGCTTAAGTTAGGCACGTGGCTTTCGCCGCTAGCACCTGGAAGTTGAAGACCGCCATTATTACCGCTTAAATTTGGCAAGTGGGTTTCATCACTTTCACCCGGAAGTGGACGGTCACCATTATTACCGCTTAAATTCGGCACTTGACTTTCACCACTTTCACTTGGAAGTTGATGGCCACCATTATTGCCACTTAAATTTGGCAAGTGACTTTCACCACTAGCACCTGGAAGTGGACGGTCACCATTATTACCACTTAAATTTGGCAAGTGGGTTTCACCACTAGCACCTGGAAGAGGACGATCGCCATTATTACCGCTTAAGTTAGGTACTTGGCTTTCGCCACTAGCACCTGGAAGTTGATGGTCCCCATTATTGCCACTTAAATTTGGCACTTGGTTTTCACCACTTTCACCCGGAAGTTGATGCTCGCCATTATTACCGCTTAAATTTGGCACTTGGCTTTCGCCACTTTCGCCGGGAAGTTGACGGTCCCCATTATCACCGCTTAAACCTGGGAGCTGGCTTTCGCCACTTTCGCCGGGAAGGTGATGACCGCCATTATTACCGATTAAGTCTGGGAGCTGGGATTCGCCACTAGCACCTGGAAGAGGACGATGACCATTATTACCGATTAAATTTGGCAAGTGACTTTCACCACTTTCGCCTGGAAGGGGACGGTCCCCATTATCACCGCTTAAGTTAGGCACTTGACTTTCGCCACTTTCACCGGGAAGTTGAATACCACCATTATTACCGATTAAGTCTGGGAGCTGGGATTCGCCACTAGCACCTGGAAGAGGACGTTGACCATTATTACCGCTTAAATTTGGCAAGTGACTTTCACCACTTTCGCCTGGAAGAGGACGTTGACCATTGTTACCACTTAAGTTAGGCACATGACTTTCACCACTTTCGCCTGGAAGTGGACGCTCCCAATTATTGCCACTTAAGTCTGGGAGCTGGCTTTCACCACTTTCGCCTGGAAGTTGAAGACCGCCATTATTACCACTTAAATTTGGCACTTGACTTTCACCACTTTCGCCTGGAAGAGGACGTTGACCATTATTGCCACTTAAGTTTGGCAAGTGGCTTTCACCACTAGCACCTGGAAGAGGACGGTCACCATTATCACCACTTAAGTTAGGCACTTGGCTTTCACCACTTTCGCCTGGAAGAGGACTTTGGTTGCGACCACCTAGACCAGAATCGCCGGGGACGACAGTCTCACCTTCCTTGCCGGGAAGTGGATGACTATTACGACCTTCTTGATGGGACTGTTTTCGTGCAAGTCGCCCTTCAAAGTAACCTCTCTCATAGTCCGGATCTGGAAGAGGAGCTTTTCCAAACCCTCTATAACCATCTAAATAACCTATTTCATAGCCTGTTTTCCATCCCTCTTCTGAACTAGAATCACTTAATTTTGGCCCACGATTGTCTCCCTCCGAACCTGGGAGAGGACGATCGCCATTATTGCCGCTTAAGTTAGGTACTTGGCTTTCGCCACTAGCACCTGGAAGTTGATGGTTCCCATTATTACCACTTAAATCTGGAAGCTGGCTTTCACCACTTTCGCCGGGAAGTTGAAGACCGCCATTATTACCACTTAAATTCGGCACTTGACTTTCACCACTAGCACCTGGAAGCGGCTTAGCTGTACGACCCCCTAAGCCAGAATCGCTGGAAAGTGGACCACTATTATCGCCACTACTACCTAATAAGCGATGCATTCCAGCATTGCCATTCTGTCCTAATTGCTGACTAGTTCCCCCTTCACCCGCTAATTGAGAATTTCTATTTTCACTTTCTTGATGATAAACGCTCGATTCTGAATTTTGAGGGCTTCGATTTCCTCCTTCTGAACCCGGTAATGTCCTAGTATTCCGACCACTTAATGCTGAATTTTCTCCCTCGGTTTGCTGCTCCATCCTGCTATTCTCAACAATAGACAATCGTTGCTCATTTGCATTTCCACCCGGTCTTAGGATTTTATTTCCGCCTACGATTAGACCCACCGAAGCTAACGTGACAATGGCACCTGCATATAGCCATCGTTTCCCTGATTTCCACATCCTAAAACGGCCTTGAAATTTGAAAAAATTATTTGACATCTGTGAATATACCTCTCTACTTATTTTTTCACATTCTTAAAAACGTACGTCATTCATTTGTACTGGATAATTTTATCAAAAAAAACATCCCGTAAAAATCCTCTTACAGCAAAAAATAGATAAAAAATATCCAAAAAATACGAACGTTTTACCTTGCGCCCTCAAACTTTGCACGATAAAAAAAGCCATCATTTTTGATGACTTTTCTCTTAATTGATCTGACTTAAATTATTATAAACCATACAAATAAAATAGAAGAACAGCCTCGTATCTTATTTGTAAATACTAAAATTTTACAGAATCTTAATTTGTCCGAATCCGTACTCATCTACTAAGCATGGATCTGACGTCTTAAATCCACTTGCTGGAGAGTGTTGCAATGTAAAATCTCCATTTTCAATCTGTTTTGCAAGCTCATTATTCACTTCACCTTCTGAGCCACGTCCACCTGGTCTATAGTGGTTGATAAATGTATAATTGCCCCAACTATTTTTTGTTTCTACTTCCTCACCTTCAAATCGATATGGATCTGATGTTTTAAAGCCAGTTGCTGGAGAGTGTTGCAATGTAAAATCTCCGTTTTCAATCTGTTTTGCGAGCTCATTATTCACTCGACCTTCTGAACCACGTCCACCTGGTCTATAGTGGTTAATAAACGTATAATTACCCCAGCTATTTTTGGTTTCTACTGCCTCCCCATCAAATCGACATGGATCTGATGTTTTAAATCCGGTTGCTTCAGATGATACAGCTGTAAATGTTTCTGCTTGAGCAGTAGCTCCTCCAAATAATGCAAGTCCTGCTAACAAGGTTACTGCTCCTAATTTTAATGTTGACATAAAAATACTCCTTTAAATTTTTCTTTTCCGTACCAATGTACGGTTTTATTATAACAAAAATACAATTTATGAAAATACGTTTTTTTCAAAAAATAGATAAAAAATAGCCTAAAAATACTAATAAGACGAACTCGATTTTAATACCTATTCGATAATCGAATTTAATCATTACGCTTCTTTAAGATGCTCATAATCAAAACTGTAAAGAATAAGCTGACAGCTCCCAGAATAGCTAAAAGCATCCCGTTTTTCTCACCTGTTTTTGGGAGGGAAACGCTCTGGCTTTGCTTAACAACAGCATGGAAATCCTCTTTTCTTTGCTTGTCTTCTTCCATGACTTCAGATTTTTTTGATGGAGCCACCTTCTCTTCCTTGGTCCCCATTTTTTCTTGATGCCCCTTTGACTCCAAGCTCACCTTCTCCTGAATAACATCCATTTGCTGTCCCATCTGCTGATTCTCTCGTGACAAACTCATTGATGGGGACTGAGAAGAATTTGCTTTCTTCATATCATTTGTCTTGACTTCATCTGTGATGGCATCATTTTTTCTGATAAGGGGCGCTGGTTTACTAATCCGCTTCCCTTTTCCTTTTTGCACTGTCACAACCTCCCAAGCCATCTGACTCCCATCTTGGTCAAAAGCCCTGAATGACAGAGTTTCTCCCTCTTTTAATACTCGATTTCCTAAATCAAATACAAACTGACCTGTAGCATCAGCGGTTGTCCGAGCAAGCATTTCTTCAGCCTTATGTGTCGATACCAGTTCTACTGTCACTCCTGGGGCAATTTTTCCACTAATATAGCCGTAATCAGTTGTCACTTCGTCCACTTGGAATGGCAAGTCACTCTCATCCTCATCTTCTAAATATTGACCAACAACTACCTCTTTTGAGGCCAACAAAATATTTGTCTTTGGATCTAAAATCTCAAAACGAATTTTCTCTCCTTTTTCAAAGGGGAGTTGTAAATCTTGAATTTGAAAACCGAAAAAACCTAATTCATCAACTTGGACAGGCGGGTATACCTTACCTTCAATTGATGAAACCATCCGAACATAGGCATGTGGAAACAGGGTTCTACCAACGATATAATCTTTCTTATTGTGCAAAGTAGGGACAACAATCGGATTTTCAAAAGTTGCCTCATCCATATCTACCTCTTGTAAATAAGTCACCAAGGGGGCAATAACAGCCTTATCTAATTGTTTGCTTGGACCATCTACCGTGTCAATATAAATTGATTCAACTTCTCCTTGCTGATTGTACACCAAGCGGTAATATTGCTCTCCTGGTTGCAATTTCGGTAAGGTAACCTTAAAGTTCCCTGTCTTATCAGCAATTGCTTCTTCCAAAAATTCAAAAGTAGCAACATTATATAATTGTACTTGACCAAACGGAACCGTCTGCCCCTCCAAAACGGAATTATCACTTGAAAGTGGCTTCACCATTATCTGTGAAGGGCTATCTGTTTTTTCCCACGGAATAACAATATGATTTGTAATAATTGGACGATTATCCTCAGAAATAAATGATAAAACCAGTTTGTCATTCGCCTTAAATTTCGAACCTGCTAAACTGTCAGAAAAAGTCACCTCAAATCGCCCATCTTCATTGATTGGCGTCTTATCCGATACAAAACTTCCATTTATAGACAGATAAACAAATCCCTTAACAGAGGTATGCCCAATGACCTTGTTGGCATGTTCCAAAATTGGTTCCACCAGAACTTGGTGCTGCCCATCTTCTGTCTTCTCTAGTCGTTCAGTCGGAATTTTATAGGCATCTGGATGACGCTCAGTTTTGACAGTCTCAATCAGTTCTTCACCTTCTCCTTCGTCCTCAGACTCTTCTTCAGATTCTTTCGGAAATGAACTAATCTCAACCACTTGGTTATAGCCCAATGGCTTCTCTAAAGAATGTTTAAACTTACCTTCTTCATCCGCTTCTAGACTATTATCAATGGAAGTAATCGCTTCACCATCCACAGAAATAAATACATATCCTCCAGGAATAGTCTGACCTGAAATTTGCTTGTCACCAGCATGAACAGGATCGATTTTCAAGATGCTCTCTTTAGCCTTTTTCTCGCTGTCAGGAAGACTAGCATCCGTCGGTTTCACTTCTACCTCAGTAGCTTCTTCCTTTTCTGTTTTTCTATCCGAATCTTCTACCAGCTCTTCCTCAATAGCAAGTGGCGTCTCCGTTACCTTGGCTTCGATTTCTGTACTCAGAATAGCTGTTTCATCAGCTTTTGCAACTGCTCCCACACCTGTTCCAAACCACATAAGCGCAATCATAACAGAAGCTAATCCAACCTTACTCTTTCTCAACGAAAAAATTTCAGTCTGTCTATTCATTTTTTCTCCTTGTTTTCTATCATTTAATACTCAACACACACAGTGCCTACTCTAATTATAGAAAACCAATCTCACATAGTATTATGTTTCGTTTGTTTTTTATCTAATCTGCACATGCTCATTCCCAAGAATAAACCTCAAAACTAAGCTTGGCTCAAGACCAGTACCACTTCTCTGATTTCGTCTTCCCACTCTCAAAATAAAAAATACCAGCTACACCACATAGCTGATATTTCAGATAATTATTTTGCACTTCTGACACAAGCTTCATAGGTCTGTTCCATCAACATGGTAATAGTCATCGGACCAACACCACCTGGAACTGGGGTAATATAACTTGCTACTTCTGATACTTCATCGTATTTGACATCACCGATTAGCTTGCCATTTTCATCACGATTCATACCAACATCAATCACCACGGCACCTGGCTTAACAAATTCCTTGGTCACAAAATGACCACGACCAATGGCAACAACAAGAATATCGGCCTGACGAGCAAGAACTGGCAAGTTTTTGGTACGAGAATGTGCAATCGTTACAGTAGCATTGGCATCCAATAGCAGCTGTGCCATCGGTTTACCAACAATATTAGAACGACCAATAACTAAAGCAGACTTCCCTTCCAGCTCAATCTGATATTCCTTGAACATTTCCATAATTCCTGCTGGAGTAGATGGAATCATGACAGGATGACCTGACCAGAATTTCCCCATGTTAGTCGGATGAAAACCATCCACATCCTTATCTGGGTCAATAGCCAACAAGACCTTCTCCTCGCTGATGTGGGCTGGTAAGGGCAATTGCACCAAAATACCATGCCATTCTTCATCCTGATTATAGCGCTCAATCAAATCCAACAAGTCTGACTCAGAAATCGTATCTGGAACACGAACAACCTCACTCTTGAATCCAGCAGCTAGAGCTGACCGCTCCTTATTCCGTACATAAACCTGACTAGCAGGATTTTCGCCAACTAAAATAACTACAAGACCTGGTACCAAACCCTTTTCTTCTTTTAATCGAGCAGTTTTCTCCGCCAAGGTAGCCTGCATTTTTACACCTAGTGCTTTCCCATCAATGACTGTCATACCTACACTCCTTTTGTTTTTTCTATTATACCCTAAAATTCTCCGACTGACTATACTTGTACAAAGTAGAATATAGCATATAGCAAAAAACTCCGAACAATATCGGAGTCGTACTTATTTGTTCATTTATAGTCTTTTAGTTTACTTTTAGTACTAGGCAACGAGCTGCAGACAGTACTGGAGTACGGCAAAGCGAGTTAACGAAGTAATAAAAGAAAAACTAAATGACTATATTACAAGACCTTAGACAAGAAATCCTTAGTCCGTTCTTCCTTGGTATGTTCAAAGACTTCTTCAGGCGTTCCATCCTCCACGATGACACCACCATCCATAAAGATAACCCTGTCAGCTACCTCACGTGCAAATCCCATCTCATGAGTCACGATAACCATGGTCATCCCTGACTTAGCCAAATCCTGCATAACAGCAAGAACTTCACCAACCATTTCAGGGTCTAGTGCAGAGGTCGGTTCATCAAAAAGTAGGACATCTGGGTCCATGGCCAGACCACGTGCAATAGCGATCCGCTGTTGCTGACCACCTGAAAGGCTTTGTGGATAGGCATTCGCCTTATCTGGCAATCCTACCTTTTCAAGTAATTCCTTAGCCTTCTTCTCAGCCTCATCCTTTGCAATTCCCTTTGTCTTAATAGGTGATAAAGTAATATTATCTAATACCGTCATATTCGGAAAAAGATTGAACTGTTGAAAAACCATTCCCATCTTTTCACGCATCTTGAAAATATCATTTGACTTGTCAGTAATATCAACACCTTCAAATGTAACAGTTCCCTTGGTCGGTACTTCTAAGAGGTTCATTGTACGTAAGAAAGTCGATTTCCCTGACCCTGATGGACCGATAATAACGACTACCTGACCTTGTTGAATATCTAAATCAATTCCTTTTAGAACCTCATTCTTTCCGAAGTATTTATGTAAATCCTTGATAGAAATAATCGCATTAGACATGGAACTGCCCTCCCTTGTTCAACTTTTTCTCAAACGACTGAATAATCACTGTTAGCACCGTTGTCATAATTAGATAATAGCTCGCTGCAAATACAAGTGGTGTTAAAGGAATATAAGAAGTGGATTGAACTGTCTGAGCACCGTTCCATAATTCCATCACACCGATGGTTGACAAAAGTGAACTATCCTTGACAATAGTCACAAATTCATTTCCCAAGGCTGGAAGGATATTCTTGATAGCCTGTGGCATGATAACGTAACGCATGGCCTGCTTTGGTCTAATACCAAGCGAATAAGCAGCTTCCAGCTGTCCTTTTGGCACAGCATTAATACCTGCACGAACAGTTTCAGATACATAGGCACCCGAGTTCATCGAAATAACAATGATACCTGGAATCAAGCGTGTCAAATCTACCGTCAAAATTCCTAGCTGAAAAGTGGGTGCTACAAAATGTGTCATCGCAAAAGCAATCATAATCTGAACAATCATCGGTGTCCCACGAAAAATCCAGACATAGATATTAGCAGTCCAAGCTAACACTTTATACTTACTACGCTGAGCAAAGGCAAGCAACACACCTAAAATACTACCAAAAAATACTGAGAAAAATGCAATAATGAGGGTAACAATTGCCCCATAATTAAAATAAGCCCAATACTCAGGCAAAAAAGAAAAATTCATTCATCTTACTCCAATTCTGTCATTTAGAGTCTATTATACCATTTTCGAATATTTATGCAATACTTTTGTTTATAATATTCATTTTACATAAGAAAAAAGCACCCTTAGGTGCCTCTCACTTCTTCTTAGTACAATAGCTCATAGATTTCCATTGCAATCAAGTCGATGCTATCAAACGCGTACGTTTCACGAGCAGCAACATCACGCAAGGTAAATACTGAACCATTTTCCTCGTCATAGCTATAAGCCACTTCTGCAACAACAATACCATCACGTTCGAAATTACGTTTCAACGTACCGCCGTCATTAGCCATAGCTTCCAGACGATTGATAATTCTCACCAAATGTGATTCCATATTCGTTCTCCTAATCCTTTTTATAGGAATATTTTACCACATATTGCCAAAAAAGTCTTATTTTTTCCCTATTTTCTTCCTATCGCCCTATTTTTCATAGAAAGTTTTTCCAAGCGTAGCAGTTTCTTGATTTTTCTATGAATCTTGTTATAATAAAGCTAGAACTGACCTTTTTTGACTATTCAACAATAGGTCATATTTTTCACAGAAAGAGGTAGAATTATGCTCTGCAAAAATTGTAATATCAACGACGCAACGATCCATCTCTACACCAACTTAAACGGTAAACAACAGCAGGTAGACCTCTGTCACAACTGCTACCAAATCATGAAAACAGACCCTAATAATGCTATCCTACGTGGGTTGGGAGATTTAACAAATCCTAACAATATGGATCCCTTTAGTGAATTCTTCAATCACCTAGGTGGCTATCCTGGCAATACCCCTGCTGGAAAAAATCGCGAACAGACTCCTCCCACTCAAGCCGGTGGTGGGCATAATGGACGTGGTGGACAGACCCCTCCTCCGCAACAACCCCAACAACCAAATGGGCTCCTTGAAGAATTTGGTATCAACGTTACCGAAATTGCCCGTCGTGGGGATATTGATCCAGTAATCGGTCGCGATCAAGAGATTACCCGTGTCATCGAAATTCTCAACCGTCGTACAAAAAATAACCCTGTTCTTATCGGTGAGCCTGGAGTAGGTAAAACAGCGGTTGTTGAAGGCTTGGCTCAAAAAATTGTCAATGGCGATGTCCCACAGAAATTACGAGACAAGGAAGTCATTCGTCTGGATGTTGTCAGCCTCGTACAAGGAACAGGTATCCGCGGACAATTTGAAGAACGTATGCAAAAACTCATGGAAGAAATCCGTAATCGTCGCGAAATCATTCTTTTTATTGACGAGATTCACGAAATTGTCGGTGCTGGTTCTGCAGGCGATGGCAACATGGATGCTGGCAATATCCTCAAACCAGCCCTCGCACGTGGTGAAATGCAACTAGTCGGTGCAACAACGCTCAACGAATACCGTATTATCGAAAAAGATGCCGCCCTAGAGCGCCGTATGCAACCTGTAAAAGTTGAAGAACCAAGTGTCGAAGAAACCATTACCATTCTCAAAGGTATCCAAAATAAATACCAGGATTACCATCATGTTAAATACTCCGATGCTGCTATCGAAGCTGCCGCAGTACTGTCCAACCGCTACATTCAAGACCGTTTCCTACCAGACAAGGCTATTGACCTTCTGGATGAAGCTGGTTCAAAAATGAATTTGACCCTCAACTTTATTGATCCAAAAGAAATTGACCAACGCCTGATTGATGCCGAAAAGCGTAAAGCACAAGCTACACGGGATGAGGACTATGAAAAAGCGGCCTATTTCCGTGACCAAATTGCTAAGTACAAGGAGATGCAAAAGGCAACTATCAGCGAGGAAGATATTCCACTCATTACTGAGAAAGAAATTGAGGCCATCGTTGAGCAAAAAACAAATATCCCAGTTGGCGATTTAAAAGAAAAGGAACAGTCCCAGCTTGTGAACCTCGCTAGTGACTTAAAAGCCCATGTTATCGGACAAGATGAAGCAGTTGACAAGATAGCTAAAGCCATCCGCCGTAATCGTGTCGGTCTCGGTGCTCCAAATCGTCCAATTGGATCCTTCCTCTTTGTCGGACCAACAGGTGTCGGTAAAACCGAATTGTCTAAGCAATTAGCTATCGAACTCTTCGGTTCGGCGGACAGCATGATCCGCTTCGACATGTCCGAATACATGGAAAAACACGCTGTCGCTAAACTCGTCGGAGCTCCTCCAGGCTATGTAGGCTATGAGGAGGCTGGACAATTGACTGAAAAAGTCCGTCGTAATCCTTATTCACTCATCCTCCTTGACGAAGTTGAAAAAGCCCACCCAGATGTCATGCACATGTTCCTTCAGGTCTTAGACGATGGGCGTCTGACAGATGGACAAGGTCGGACAGTCAGCTTCAAAGATACCATCATCATCATGACATCAAATGCTGGTACTGGAAAAGTTGAAGCAAGTGTCGGTTTTGGTGCGGCTATGGAAGGGCGGACTCAATCAGTCCTTGGCCAACTTAGCAATTTCTTCACACCTGAATTTATGAACCGATTTGACGGCATTATTGAGTTCCAACCACTGAGCAAGGAAAACCTACTTGAAATCGTCAGCCTCATGCTAGACGATGTAAACAAACGCCTTTCTCACAATGGCATCAGCCTCCATGTAACAGATAAAGTTAAGGAGAAATTAGTGGACCTTGGCTACGATCCAAAGATGGGAGCTCGTCCACTACGCAGAACCATCCAAGATCAGATTGAAGACGCTATCACCGACTTCTACTTAGAACATCCAGCAGAAAAAGACCTACGTGCTGTCATGTCAAGTAAAGGTACAATTCAAATCAAGGCACAAACAAAGACAAAATAAGAAAATAGAGCTGCTCCCTACGAGTAGCCTATTTTACTGTTTTGATATTCTATTTTTCTAAATTTTTCCCCATCTCCATCCTATAAAAAAACTTTACTTTGTAAAGCCTATCACAAGGAAAAATAATAAAAAAGTGGTATAATGTATACAACTCATTCCAATTATGAAAGAGGATAGAATTGCCTATGGAGAAAATCGCTGTATTTGGAGAAAAGAAGGCTGGCGTCAGCTACCAGAGTCGCTTTGGTGTTTACGCAGTTATCCCAGATGAAAAGAAAGAACAGATTATACTCGTTCAAGCACCAAACGGAGCTTGGTTTCTTCCTGGTGGAGAAATTGAAAAGGGAGAAAATCACCTCATTGCCTTGGAGCGCGAATTGATGGAAGAGCTTGGATTCACCGCTGAAATCGGAAAATACTTTGGTCAGGCTGACGAATACTTCTACTCTAGCCACCGCGATACCCATTTCTATAATCCAGCCTACATCTATGAAGTAACTAGCTACCATCAAATAGGGCAACCACTAGAAGATTTCAACCATATTGCCTGGTTCCCAGTCAATGAAGCCATCGATAAACTCAAACGTGGTAGTCACAAATGGGGCATTGAACAATGGAAATTGCAAGAAAATTCATTCAATAACTAGTAAAAACACTCTAATCGTGCTATAATGTAGCCAAAGAGATAGAGGAGGTTCCACATGAAAATCATTAACACGACAAATAGTCATCCCAATCTTGTCCAAAGCCAGTTGGCTAATACTGATGCTTTCCTAGTAGAGACTTATTCTGCAGGGAATACAGACGTTATTTTCACACAGGCACCCCGTCATTATGAACTCTTGATCAGTAATAAATACCGTGCAGTACAACAAAATGAAATCGAGCAAATTCGTGATTTCTTCCTTCATCGAAAAATTGATGAACGAACTATTAACAAGGCTGCCATTCAAACGATTCACACAGACCGTTTGATTGAAATGTCTATTCCCATTATCGCAGAAGTGTAGGAAGACATTTGGCTTCTTTCAGATTGAAGAAAAAGTCCATTTTGGACAATTTTCTTCAATCTTTTTTCTTTATGTTGAAAATAAAAAACTCTCAGATACGCCGAAATATCAATGTTTCTAAGAGTTTAATGACTTGCTATCTTTCGCAAACTTCTTCAATTTTTATATTTTTAGGAGTTTGTCTACGTTCTGAAGAGGCTGGGAAAAAAGTCCTGCCACACTTCTCAGAGTTCGTGTCAACATCACAGCGCAGTGGTTGATTGGTAGATTTGTTCGTGTTTTACACTCCAAATCTGACCTAATCAACTGTGCGGGGGTGGGAAGACGAACTCTTTTTTAGACCAGTCGAGTTCTTTCCCACTCCCTTTTCACTCATCAAGGCTCTTGACAACGGATAATTTTGATTTTCGAAGAGTATTACAAAAAAGCCTATCGCTAGATAGACTTTAACAAATGTATTGTGATTACTTAAGCTTCAAAACCTTGAGCTACTGCTTCAGCAAAGTTTTCTTCCACTACGCTTGCACAGTGGTCACAGATGGTTGCACCATAACTACGTTCTACAACGCTGGTATCAATACGGCGGCAACGGTCACATACTTCACCGCTTGCACGCTCTACAGTAAAGGCAACTTCTTCTACCAGAACAGCACTTTCAGGAGCTGCTTCCGTGGTTACTGTAAGGTTAGAAACGATGAGCAACTGAGCAAGGTCTGCATTCAAGCTCTCCAAGAAGGACTTGGTTTCAGCTGAGACATAGGCAGTCAAATGAGCTTCAAGTGATTTACCGATGACTTTGGCATTACGTGCTTCTTCCAAGGCTTTTTGTGCCTGAGTACGGAAGACCATAAAGTTTTCCCAATCAGCCAAAAGCTGCGCTTCATTGGCAAAGGTTTCCACCTCTGGCATTTCCGCCAATTGTACAAACTCTTCTGCTTCGTGTTCCAAGTATGACCAAATTTCTTCTGCTGTGTGTGGCAAGATTGGGGTCAAGAGCTTGGTAATTTTCACCAAGATGTCATAGAAAACTGTCTGCATCTGACGACGAGAGAGTGATTTAGCACCATCAATGTAGACAACATCTTTGGCAAAATCGAGGTAGAAGGCTGACAAATCAAGGGTTACAAAGTTTACTACAGATTTGTAGATGCCCATGAAATCATAATTGTCGTAGGCTTCACGGATTTGTGCAACCAATTTGTTAAATTTCACCAAGAGATATTGGTCAACAGAACGAAGCTCTTCGTAAGCCACTGCATCACTTGCAGGATTGAAATCAGAAGTGTTGGCAATCAAGAAGCGAAGGGTATTACGGATTTTACGATAGGTTTCAGAAACCTGTCCAAGAATATCCATAGACACACGTACGTCGTTTGAAGTATCAACGGATGTCACCCACAGACGCAAGATTTCTGCACCAAATTGTTTCTCAACATCACTTGGTAGAATGGTATTGCCTAGAGATTTAGACATCTTCATACCTTTGCCATCTAAGACAAAACCTTGTGACAAGACAGCCTTGTATGGTGCATGACCATTTACGGCTACAGAGGTAATCAAGGAGGAGTTAAACCAACCACGGTATTGGTCAGAACCTTCTAGGTAGAGGTCTGCTGGGTAGGCAAGATTTTCACGGGCATTCATGACACCATTCCAAGATGAACCAGAGTCAAACCATACGTCCATGATGTCTGTTTCTTTGGTAAATTCGCCATTTGGTGAACCTGGATGAGTGAAACCAGCTGGCAAAAGATCTTTTGCTTCTGATTTCCACCAGATGATAGAACCATGCTCTTCAAAAAGGGCAGCAACGTGGTCTGTCACTTCCTTGGTCATAATCGCTGTACCATCTTCTGCATAGAAGATTGGAAGCGGCACACCCCAAGCACGCTGACGAGAGATGACCCAGTCACCGCGGTCACGGATCATGTTGTAAAGACGTGTTTTACCCCAAGCAGGAATAAAGGTCGTTGCTTCGATTTGGTCCAAGATTTCCTGACGGAATTTAGAAACAGAGGCAAACCATTGCGGTACTGCACGCCAGATGATTGGCTTCTTGGTTCTCCAGTCAAATGGATAAGAGTGATTAATCACTTCACTAGCAAGGAGCAAGTCGCCCAATTTTTCCTTAACCGTTGGTACAACCTTATCATAGAATTGCCCTTCAAAATCAGGACCCGCAGCTTCATTCATCAAGCCGCGTTCGTTGACAGTTACCGCAACCTCCAAGTCATATTTGACACCGACATTATAGTCATCCTCACCAAAACCTGGAGCCGTATGGACGATACCAGTACCCGAGTCCGTTGTGACATGGTCACCTAAGATAACCAATTCATCAACTTCTCTATCCCATGGGTGTTCGGTCACGATGTATTCAAACTCAGCACCCTTGTGTTTTGAAATCACTTCGAAGGATTCCCAACCGAATTTGGCTGCCAAGTTGTCAACCAAGGCTTCTGCCAAGACATACTTACGGTCAGAACCAGCTGGTTGAACCAAGACATAGTCAATGTCTGCTCCCATTGTCAAACCGCGAGAAGCCGTTACTGTAAATGGAGTTGTTGTCCAGACAACGATGTAGCTGTCTGTATCCAAGAGCCCCTTGCCATCTTTGACCTTGTTAGCATAATAAAGAGATGTTGAGTCAATGTCGTGGTATTCAATTTCAGCTTCTGCAAGGGCAGATTCAGATGACCATGACCAGTAGACAGGCTTGGCACCACGGTAAATATAGCCCTTGTCTGCCATAGCACCGAAGACACGGATTTGAGCTGCTTCATAGTCTTTCGTCAAGGTGATGTATGGATTTTCCCAGTCTGCAGAAACACCCAAGCGTTTGAAATCATCACGTTGCTTGTCAACTTGGCTAAGAGCGTAATCACGACACATTTCAAGGTATTCTACCAAGTCCATTTCCTTGCGCTTAACACCTTGTTTTGCCAAGACTTGCTCAATAGGAAGACCATGCGTATCCCAACCCGGTACAAATGGTGCACGGAAGCCAGACATTGACTTAGAGCGAACGATAATATCTTTAGAAATCTTGTTCAAAGCATGTCCAACGTGGATATTTCCGTTAGCGTAGGGAGGGCCATCGTGGAGGTGGAAGGCAGGTTTGCCTTCATTGAGTTCTTGGCGACGAGCATACAAGTTTGCTTCATCCCAAGCCTTTTGCCATTCTGGTTCGCGAGTTGGTAAGCCTGCACGCATAGGAAATGCTGTCTTACCTAAATTGAGTGTTTCTTTTAATTTCATCATAACTCCTTTATCTTATAATTAGTTCCATTTTCATTTCTTGGCCTTCTAAACCAACGGATTGAAAACCAAGTTTTTCTAAAATGTACCTCATTTTATGATTACCAATGACATAATTTATAGAAATTTTATGACAAAGCGGATCCGCCTTCGCCTTTCCAATCATTTGCTGGATGACTTCTTTTCCAAATCCACGATTTTGAAAATCCTTATCAATTAACAAGCGCCATAAATAATAACTATTATCTTTGGGTTCAATAGATAACATTGCAAAACCGACAACTTTTCTGCCAGATAGCACAGCATATGGTAGAATCATTCCCAAATCTTTATATAGCCAAGCTTGGGCTAAAGAATATTCAACCGATGCCACTCGGCGCTGGTCCTCAGGTGCAAGTTGAACTTGTAACACTGCTTCAAAGTTGTCCTTGTTTACTAATTCTAATCGTATCATAAAAATAAAAAAAACTCCCGCCAAATAAGGACGAAAGTTCGTGGTACCACCTTAGTTTAGATAGAGTTTCCCCTATCCCTCTATGTTCGTAACGTGAACGGGCCGTCTTTCCTTACTATTTTCAGGAAAAATCAAACAAAGTGATGATCCATAGAAAGAGATTGTAGGGCTTCCACCATCTCCTACTCGCTATAAATATTTCTACCGACCGTGTCTCTGCTTATGATCTTTATTATTCTTCTGTTGAAATTTCTACAGACTCTCCACTCTCAAAAGCTGCTGCCTGACGTGTTAATTCTGCAATTTCTTCTGGTGTCAATTGACGTGTATAATCCAAACTTTCTTCTTCAACAGGTAATTCTTCATCCAAAGCCTTATGAAGAACATCACGGAAAGCCTCGTCACTTGTTTGAATGTAACTTGCTGTTGGGCGAAGGATTTCCTCCCATTCAGATGAATTAACCAATGATAATTGGCTTTCTACTGTTGATTTCAGACGCTGATGGAAAATACGTGTCTTGTTTTTTAATTCTTCAGTCTCAATGACAACTTTTTTCGCGTTGTCAGTCGCATTACGAAGAATTTCATTTGCCTTATCTTTAGCTTCATGTAACAATGTTGCCGCATCATAGTCAGCTTGTTTAATAATATTTGCCGCTTGATCTTCGGCCGCAACCTTTACTTTCTCAGCTGTATCTTGAGCTAAAAGAACTGATTTACTCAATGATTCTTTCATCTCATCAAAATAAGCCAAACGTTCCCGCAAATTTTTCAATTCTAACTCTTGGTCATGGTTTTTACGAATTAAATCCTCATAATCACGCGTTACAATGTCCAAAAAGTCATCAACTTCATCTGCGTCGTATCCTCTAAATTTTGTAGCAAAGGTTTTATCTTTTAATTCTAATGCTGTAAGTGCCATCTTTCCTCCTAAGTTTTAACAATGTCTAACTTTAATTTTATCTTCCCTTGCTTAGAAAAACCTAAAAATTCATTTAGGCGAACTCTACCATATCTCCTAACACTAATTAATTGCCCTATTTCAACTAATTTACTGGTTTGTTCTGTCAGAACATAATCCAATTTCACATGTCCAGCCTCAATCAACTTATTTGCAGTTGCCCTTGAAAGATTAAATGCGACCGAAATCACTTTATCCAATCTCATACTGGAAACCAACACATCCTTTGAACGCCATTCCTGTCCAATCGGTAGTCGAACAGTCATCCATTCTTCTTCCTTTCCCTTAACAGGGACACGAGCAACTTTAGTGATAGATTGTAAGGCAATCTGCCCAAATTTCTGATCGATAAAGACAATCAATCGTTCCTCATCAATCAAAATATCACCCAAATACTCCCTTTTAATCCCTAGTTGATTGAGAAAAGTTCCAAGAACTTGTGAATGGGATAAGGTATGAAATTTTCTAGCATAGGACAAATGAAGAGCGGTTAACTCAAAGTCCTTGATGTCCAACTCATAATAAGCCGGGGCAATAATAACCCGCGAATGTTCAGTCGAAACAAAGTCCCGACTAGAAAACGTTTGTAACTGGTAGTAGTTAGCAATTTTGCATACAATTTCATCTTGTCTAGGATGTAAAAAGTGAGTTAATCTATATGAATACGTATCTTCAACTTGCTGACACATATCCATTATTTTCTCTACAAACTCTCTTTCTTCCCTAGAAAAATGTTGCAATAAGTTTTTGTCATTTTTCATAACTATGCTAACAGTAGCAATAATTGAACCAAGAAGCGAGTTCCCATATTAAGCGCAATCATGGCTGCCATTACGGTCCAATCCAACCCCATAAATTGCAGATTAAATCGCCTAAAGGGTTTTAAAATGGGTGCTACCAGCCATTGAATCAAACGTCCAATCGAGCTTGTATATAGGCTAGGAAACCAACTTAGCAAAGCGTATGCCAATAAGAGATAGGAATAAATTTCTACAATTTTTAATAGTAAAAAAATCAAAATTTGCATAGCGTTACCGTTTTATATCAAAGTCAAAATTTGAATCAGCCGCACCAGTAGTTGTACCAGCATTGCGCAATTCTTCAATATTGACTGTGACATTTACTGGAGTTAACAGCCACATGGTATTTGAGACCTTTTTCAAATTTCCAGATAATACTGAACGAGCACCATCCAAGTAGTCTAAGCAACGTCTTGCTTGTTGCTCCGACATATATTGAAAATCAATGAGAATACTCGCATTGTCTAATAAAAGATTTACCATCTCTGGTGCATCTTCATAACGTTTTGGAAACTTAATATCAATTGTAGTTTTGACAATCTCTTTTTCGTTATTATTCGTCATCAATTCTTGCTGCCTTTCATGTAGGCGTTGAAGTTGACTTTCTGAACGTGCTTCCCGACGCGTCTCTACTTTTGGCTGCTGTTCGCGCACAGGTGCAGCTGTAGTAGTATTGGCAACACGCATTTTAGGACGATCATTAGGCATTGAATAGGCATCTGCCTGTTCTTCAACTTCATTGACTTCGTCAACTTCAAAGTAATTAAATAAGTTCTTAAATGTATCTTTTAATGCCATATTTTCCTCCTCTCCATTATTCAAAGAATGCTGAGCCAATTCTCACATATGTAGCTCCGTGAGCAATGGCGCGTTCAAAGTCCCCACTCATTCCCATACTTAACTCTGTAAAGGGCATACGTGGTAAGTTCCTTGTAGCTAGTTCTTCTTGGATTTCCTGCATTTTAGAAAAAATCTCGTCTAATTCATCAGCTGTAGCATCAATCGGTGCCATCGTCATCAATCCAACAAGTTCAATGTTCTCCAATAAACTAATTTCAGCAAGTGCCGCATCAATCTCAGATACTGCAAAGCCATGCTTACTCTCCTCACCGGAAACGTTGACTTGGAGGAAACACTTGACTATTTTAGTCGCACGTTTATCTATTTCCTGAGCTAGTTTGACAGAGTCTAGGGCGTGGAAATAATCAACAAATGGAATAATGTCCTTGACCTTTCTTCTCTGTAAAGTCCCTATCAAATGCCATGTCAATTGTTTGTCTGCTAGGGCATTATACTTTTCCAAGAACTGATCGACTCGATTTTCTCCAATATGAGTAATTCCAGTATTCACTAGCTGATTAGCAATAGAGCTGTCAACATATTTGGTGACAGCTATTACCTTTACTGATTCACTCGGACGACCTGCCTTCTCAGCAGCTTTTGCAACTGCTGAAAAGATAGCATCCTTATTCTTTTGAAAATTCATTTTAGTTTAGCGATTACGGAAGAATGGTGGTGTATCCAATTCATCCTCATCTTGATCCATTGTAAATTTTTCGACGGAAACAGTGGATGTTGGTTCTGCGTCAGTTGGACGAATCAAGTTTTCACGACGCAAATCCCACTCTCCGAAGGCAGAAGCTTTCGGCGCTTCAGTTTGTTGTACAGCTCCACGAGTTGGTGCTGATGCTACTGAATGATCAAAGCGTTGAGAAGGGCGTGGTGAAACAGCTTCCGTGCGATGGCGGGCTGGTTTATCAGTAGTATCTTGACGAACACCTGTAGCCACAACAGTCACACGAATCTCATCTTTCATTGTTTCATCAATAGATGTACCCAACCAAATGTTAACACCTTGACCCGCAGCCTGATTAACGATTTCTGAAGCATCTTCTGCTTCTGTCAGAGTCATGTCATAACCACCTGTAACATTGACAATGACATCCTCTGCACCATCAATTGTTGTTTCAAGAAGAGGAGAATAAATCGCTTTACGAGCCGCCTCAATCACTCGGTCCTCACCAGTACCGATACCGATACCCATCAAGGCGTTTCCTTTGTTTTCCATAACTGTCTTCACATCTGCAAAGTCCAAGTTAATCAAACCAGGATTTGTAATCAAGTCTGTAATTCCTTGAACACCTTGACGAAGAACATTATCAGCTTCGCTTAGTGCTTCTAAAAGCGGTGTTTTCTTATCAACAATTTCAAGAAGGTTGTTGTTTGAAATAATTAAAAGTGTATCTACTTGTTCGCGAAGACCTTCAATTCCCTCAATCGCAAAGTTTCCACGTTTATTTCCTTCAAAACCAAACGGACGAGTCACAACTGCGACAGTCAAGGCACCCAAGTTTTTAGCAATACGTGCAATAACAGGAGCCGCACCAGTCCCTGAACCACCGCCCATACCAGCAGTGATGAAGACCATATCTGCACCAGTTAATACATTAGTCAATGCTTCTTCGCTTTCCTCAGCAGCTTTACGACCAACCTCAGGTTGACCTCCTGCACCCAAACCACGAGTCAATTTAGGACCTAGTTGGATAACTGTTTCAGCTTTAGAGCTACTTAGCGCTTGTACATCTGTGTTTGCTGCAATGAACTCAACCCCAGCAACACCTTCTTCAATCATACGGTTAATCGCGTTTCCGCCACCACCGCCGACACCGATTACTTTAATGACAGCACCATGACTAGCTGCTGCTTCAAATGAAAATGCCATAGTTTAAATCACCTTTTCTTTTCTCTTATTCAAACATGCTGCCAAACAAACCACGAATGCGATCTGTGATGTTTCCCTTAGCAGCTGGACGAACTTCTTCTTCCTCATCATGGTAAGTAGGAGCAACTTGTTCCTCTACCTGATCGACTGTGTTCAATTCGTTCACGATTTCTCTTTGAATTGGCTGACTAATTCGAGGACGAGCAACAGGAATTTCAACTGGCTTATGTCTCAAGGTAGTCTCGCCATTTACTGCATGTTGGGCAATATTTTCAACATCTTCTAACTCACCAACATACTCAACAAAGCTAATCACACTTGCAAATGCTGGATTGCGGATACCAATTTGATTTGGAACAAAAAGTTTAGTATTAACACCAAACACTTCTTGGGCCAATTCTGTAATTCCTGGTAAGATAGCACCACCACCTACAAGAACAATGCCACCTGGTAAATCTAGAGCACGTGTACGCTCCAAATCTTGTTTTACACGGTCAAAAATCTGACGCAAACGTGCCGCAATCACTTCTGAAAGGTAGCGCTCGGTCACTTCAACTGGAGCGTTTTCTCCAATCACTTCGACAGTGAACTTTTCCTTATCACTTGCATCTTGCGGATAGGCAATGCCGTAGTTGTATTTCAAGTTTTCAGCAATACTCTTTGAAGTTGTCAATACTTTTGAAATATCGTTTGTGATATAATCTCCACCTTCTTGGTAGATGTTTGTGTATTGCAACTCTTGACCACGCATAACAGCCACAGTCGTTTGACCGCCACCAAGATCAATGACAGTCGCACCAAACTCACGTTCACCTTCATTCAATACAGAGCGAGTTAGTGCCAACGGAGAAATTACAATATTTTCAACTTGGACACCTACACGCTCCACCGTTTTACGAAGATTGTGAAGAATGGTACGTGGTCCTGTGTACAGCATACCACGCATTTCCAAGCGAATTCCCATCATTCCACGAGGGTCCTTAATGCCTTGGAATCCATCGACAGTGAACTCTTCTGGAATAAATGAAATCACTTCGCGTTCCGGAGTCATACTCTTCGTCAATGCTGATTTTACAACATTCTCAACATCCAAGTCTGTAATTTCTTGTGAATCTGTTGTAACAGGAATCATCCCTTGAGTCGGTTCAATCTGAAGAAGGTTGGCAGGTAATCCAACATTTACCTTTTCAATGCGGATACCTGACTTTTCTTCTGCCTGCTCGATCGCTTTTTTAATCGCTCCAGCAGCCACCTCAATATTTACAATAATTCCATCTTTGACGCCAGCACTTTTTACATTGCTGACCCCAATCACATTCATTTCGTTATCAATATATTCTGCAACCAAGACTTTAACGGAGCTTGTACCAATATCTAATCCCGTAAAAAAGCCGTTTCTAGCCATTCTATCAGTCCTCTCTTACTTCCAACTTTAACAAATCATCTTCCATTTTGAAAAATAGTATAATTAGTCATCATTCATTATACCATATTATATCGAATTATGGTGTTTTTAAAGGATTTTTTTATTACTTTTTCTTTACAAAATTATCTATTTTAGCTTGCATATCTATAAATACCAACTTCCATATCAATTGTCGTTGGAACTGTCACTTCTGCCGCTATTTTTGCATAGTAAGGCAACTTCTGACCAATCTCACTCAATGGAACTAAAACCGTGTTCCCATCTGCCATATTGAGTGTCAGCAAATCCGCGGTCACTTTACTTGGCGTTAAATTTATTGTCTGAATAGCAGAACGAATTCCTGTATCTATTTTCCCTAATTCAATGGCCAGTTCCTTGATTAATTCCTTGTCGGATAAATTAATCGTTGGGTAGCCTTCTGGCAAGGAATCCTGTGAAATCGACTCTCCACCAACCTCTCCACTAGACAATACTGGATACCACTGACTTTGTTGCTGAATGTAGCCTATTATAGCGTATTCTTTAATTTGAATCGTAAAGGTAGCTGGAAACTGGAACTTGATTGTTGCTGTCTCTACAGACGAACTATTCTTCTTAATATTCTTTGCGTAAGCATCTGCATGCAAAGCTATGGTTACAATGTAATCATCTGGAGAGATAAGGCTATAATTTTCTACTTGCTCAGCAGTTAGTCGCTCATTTCCAACGACCTCTATCTGTTTTTTCTTGCTGGTTGGAGAAATAAAATACAGAGCCAAGGCTGCCAATAACAAGCTCGCCACAAGAACTGGAACGGCTTTCCACACTACCTTGGAAGGAATAGCAGTTTGTAAAGGGTGAATCTTTTTCTCTGTTTCCTTTTTGGATTCCCGACTCTCTTGTCTTCTGTTTATTCCCTGAAAAAGGACTCTTTTACTCTTTCTAGCTTTTGGGCTCTTCTGTTCTGTCTGCCCTTCGTCATCTGCCTGAACATCTGCATCATCTTTATGAGCAAGGTAGGCTTGGTGGCGTGCTTTCCATTGTTCGAAAAAGGCACTTTTTTCATCATCCGGAGCAGTCATCTCAGGTATGTCTACATCCGTAGAAAGTCCTTTTTCTTCGGCTAATACAGATCCTTTCTCCGCTGGTGAAATTTGTTCTGAATCCAATTCTACTTGGGACGCCTGTTCCACTTCTAGCACTGATTCTTCTACATTTGAATCTTTTTCCGTCATAGAACCTACCTTCCCATATCTTCTCTAAGCAAATTGTAAAAACTATCTACTGACTGAATTTCATTAGAATTTGCCATGTTTTGGATATAAAATTCCTTATTTTTCAATAGCTCATCAACTTCTACTAACAGACTGGCAAATGTCAATTGACTTTCATCAATCTGCTTAGAATATCCCTTTTTCTCTGCATAGAGAGCATTTTCAATCTGGTCCCCTCGACTGGCCTGCCGTCCCAGTGGCACAATCAAATGGAGTTGTTGCATGGCAATCAACTCAAACAGAGTATTGGAACCACCACGGGTAATAACGACATCCGCTAAATCCATCAAGGGTTGATAAAGTTCTGTCACATAGTCAACTCTATATAGGTTTTTATCTAATTGGTTGAGACTACTGTCCCCTGTCAAGTTGATAATATTGAATCGTTCAGTCAGAGCAGCACTATTCTGACTGATTAAATCATTAAAGACCTTAGCACCGCCCGAACCACCTACAAACAGTAGGGTCGGCAGACTTTTATCGAAGTGACTGAGAATTTCTGGCAACTGAATTGGTGTAACTTTGTCATTCGTTTGCCCCACTTTTGTAACCGCACCAACATGTTTTACTTTAGTCAAGCTGGCAGGTTGCTCAAAAGTACTATACATGGTTGTCGCAAATTTATAGGCTATTTTATTGGCCAGTCCCATTGTTAAGTCTGATTCATGGATAAAGACCGGAACCCGCAGCAAATTAGCCGCAATAACTGGCGGAACCGATACAAACCCACCTTTTGAAAAAAGAGCTTGCGGACGAATTTTAGCAATAATGGCCAAGGATTGAAGAACACCAAAACCAACTTTAAACACGTCCAACATATTTTGGAAAGAGAAATAACGGCGCAATTTCCCAGTCGAAATAGAATGAAAATGGACATCTAAACCTGATTTCACAACCTGCTCATGTTCAATACCGTTCCCATCACCAATATAGTGGACTTCCCAGCCTTCTTCCAAAAATCGCGGAATCAAAAGGAGATTGAGCGTCACGTGCCCAACAGTCCCTCCGCCTGTAAAAACAATTTTTTTCATGATTATTTCAACTCCTCAAAGGTCTGTAAGAAGACGTCACCACGCACTTCAAAATTGGCATACATATCCCAGCTTGCATTGGCTGGACTCAAAAGGACGATATCTCCTTTTTCTGCAATGGCAAAGGCTTTTCTAGTCGCATCCGCAATATCAAGAGCTTCTATCGTTTCCACTTCTGCCTTATCTGCTGCACGGTGAACACGGGGAGCTGATTGACCAAGGATCACCATTTTCTTTAGTCCGACTAAATCAGGGACTAATTCATCAAATTCATTGCCACGGTCCAAGCCTCCTGCAATCAAAATGACCTTGCTATTGTCAAACCCTGAAAGAGCTTTTTGAGTCGCCAAAATATTGGTAGACTTGCTATCATTATAGAAGGAAACCCCATTGATCTCGCCTACAAATTGCAAGCGGTGTTTGACACCTCCAAAGGCAGACAAACTTTCCTGAATCGCTTGGTGGTCTACTCCCAACAATTTTGCAACCACAATGGTTGCCAAGGCATTTTCAACATTGTGTGAACCTGGAACACCAATTTGGTCCGCATCCATGATGTATTCACCCTTGAAATAGAGTTTTCCATCTGCCAAATAAGCTCCATCAACCACTTCCAGCGTAGAAAAAGGAACTACAGTTGCTTTGGTCTGTCCAGCCAGTTCCTTGGCTTCTTTCTGGTTGAAGTTGAGCACTACAAAATCCTCAGCCGTCATCTGACGCTGAATCATCCATTTTGCTGCTACATAGTCTTCAAAAGTCCCATGATAATCAATATGACTGGCAATAAGATTAGTCACAACGGCGATATGCGGGCGGAAAGATTCTGTCCCCATTAACTGGAAAGACGATAATTCCATGACCAAGGTATCCTCTGCAGTCGCAGTTTGAGCGACCGAAGATGCTGGGTAACCAATATTTCCACATAATTTTGCAGGTTTATTTCCAGCATTCAAGACTTCTGCAATCATGGTCGTTGTCGTTGTCTTACCGTTCGAACCTGTAATCCCCACAATTGGAGCATCTGATACCAAGTAGGCCAACTCAACCTCTGTCCATACTGGAATTCCTCTTCCAATTGCTTTTTCAACCATCGGATTATCATAACGAATTCCTGGATTTTTTACCATCAAAGCGAAATCTTCATCCAACAATTCCAAGGGATGGCTCCCGCAAATAACACGGATACCATCTTCCAACAAAGATTGAGCAGTCGGATTTTCTTCAAAAGGCTTCCCATCGTTAACAGTGACGATAGCACCCAATTTATCCAGGAGACGGGCTGCGGATTCCCCTGATTTAGCTAAACCTAGCACTAACACTTTCTTATTTTTTACAATATCAATCATCTTCATCTCAATTACCTTTACTTTCTAACACCTTATTTTACCCTTTACGAAGACCTTTTTCAAGCCAGAGGACAGAAAAACCGACGCAAAGCGTCGGTTAATTTCATCTATATCTATAAGGATCAGGTCGCTCTGTTCTCCTCTGCCTGTCTTTAGGTTCTTTATCGAGATAATAAATATCCCGCATCGCCCAAAAACCAATCAGAATCATTAGTAGACCAACCCAAATTTCCTTTGGAAATTGCATGATTCTTAAAAATCCAAGTACCAAGGCAATCGCTAATGCTACCAGTAAAAATACTGCCGCAATCAAATTCATAGTCCCCTTAATATTGCGAGGTGCAATAAAAATATAAAAAAGTACTAACATGATGGCGAGGATTAAATAAAACATGCTTCTTCTCCTAGAAATTATTCCTCAGTCGCTAATTTTTTCTTTTTCGCAGCCTTATCACGCTCTGCCTTGTTCAAGATTTGCTTACGAAGACGGATAGATTCTGGCGTTACTTCCATGTATTCATCATCGTTCAAGAATTCTAGTGATTCTTCAAGAGTCAAGATACGTGGTGTCTTAATTACAGACGTTTGGTCTTTGGTAGCTGAACGAACGTTGGTCATTTGTTTTGCAGTTGTGATGTTAACTGTCAAGTCATTTTCACGTGAGTTTTCACCGATAATCATTCCTTCGTACACTTCAGTACCTGGGTTTACAAAGATGGTACCACGCTCTTCAATACGCATGATAGAGTATGTCGTTGCCTTACCTTGGTCGATAGAGACAAGGGCACCACGGTGACGACCACCGATTTCACCTTGAACAACAGGCAAGTATTGGTCGAAAGTATGGTTCATGATACCATAACCACGAGTCATTGAAAGGAATTCTGTTGAATAACCAATCAAACCACGCGCAGGCACTAGGAAAACAAGACGAGTTTGACCATTACCTGTCGCAACCATATCCAACATATCACCCTTACGCTCAGATAGGGATTGGATAACAGAACCTTGGTATTCTTCTGGAGTATCGATTTGCACGCGCTCGAATGGCTCCATTTTCACGCCGTCAATTTCCTTGATGATAACTTCTGGACGTGATACTTGAAGCTCATATCCCTCACGACGCATGGTTTCAATCAAGATAGACAAGTGCAATTCACCACGACCTGAAACAGTCCATTTATCTGGAGAGTCAGTAGGGTCAACACGGAGAGAAACGTCTGTTTGCAACTCAGCCAAAAGGCGCTCTTCAATCTTACGAGATGTCACCCATTTACCTTCACGACCTGCAAACGGTGAGTTGTTCACCAAGAAAGTCATTTGAAGGGTTGGTTCATCGATACGAAGAACTGGAAGTGCCTCAACTGCATCTGTCGGAGTCACAGTTTCACCAACGAAGATGTCTTCCATACCAGAAACGGCAATCAAATCACCAGCTTTTGCTTCTTGGATTTCTTTACGCTCAAGACCGAAGAAACCAAAGAGTTTTGTAACGCGGAAGTTTTTCGTTGTGCCATCTAGTTTAGAAAGGGTAACTTGGTCTCCTACTTTAACAGTACCACGGAAGACACGACCGATACCGATACGACCTACGAAGTCGTTATAGTCCAAAAGGGATACTTGGAACTGCAAAGGCTCATCTGAGTTATCCACTGGTGCAGGGATATGTTCGATGATGGTATCAAATATTGGTGCCATTGTTTCTTCTTGGTCTGCTGGATTGTCAGACAAAGATGAAGTACCGTTGATAGCTGATGCATAAACCACGGGGAACTCCAACTGGTCATCATCTGCACCCAATTCGATGAAGAGTTCAAGCACTTCATCTACAACTTCTTCTGGACGAGCAGATGGTTTGTCAATCTTGTTAACAACGACGATTGGTGTCAAGTTTTGCTCAAGGGCTTTTTTCAATACGAAACGAGTCTGTGGCATAGTCCCTTCGTAAGCATCCACGACAAGCACAACACCGTCAACCATTTTCATAATACGCTCAACCTCACCACCGAAGTCTGCATGTCCTGGTGTGTCCATGATGTTGATACGAGTACCGTTATAAGCTACGGCAGTGTTCTTAGCAAGAATAGTGATACCACGCTCTTTTTCGATATCGTTTGAGTCCATGGCACGCTCATCCAATTGCGTACGCTCATCAAGCGTTTGGGATTGTTTCAATAATTCATCAACGAGGGTTGTTTTTCCGTGGTCAACGTGGGCAATAATGGCTACGTTACGGATGTCTTCTCTAAGTTTTGTCATAATATCCTCTGTATATTTTAATTTAACTAAAAAAGTATATCATAGATTGGCGTAAAAATCACAGATAATCTTGTTGTAAATGTTTTCAGATAGCAGATTGAAAGCAGAAGAAAAGAGATTGAAGCCAATCTCTTATAAAATGTTCTCAAAATTATCACGCACTTCTTGTGGCCAAACGCTTGACTGCACTTCACCGATATGTTTCTTACGAAGCAAGAACATGGCCAAACGGGATTGACCAATACCACCACCGATAGACAGCGGGAAGAGTCCATTCAAAAGGGCACGATGCCAATCAAATTCTAAACGGTCCTCGTCACCTGTAATAGCAACCTGGCGCTTCAGCGCTTCTTCATCCACACGAATCCCCATTGAGGACAACTCAAATGCTGAACCAAGTGCTTCGTTCCAAACCAAGATGTCTCCATTGAGTCCTTTATAGCCTGCTTCTGATGGGCTTGTCCAGTCATCATAGTCTGGGGCGCGTCCATCATGTGGTTTACCGTCTGCCAGTTCACCACCAATACCGATTAGGAAAACTGCGCCGTATTCTTTGGCAACCACATTCTCACGCTCTTTTGGTGTCAAGTCTGGGAAGTTCTTGACCAAATCCTCCGTGTGGATAAAGGTGATTTTCTTAGGCAAAACAGACTCAATATCATAACGAGCTTCAACTGCAAGCTCAGTCAATCGAATGGCCTTATAGATTTGTTCGACCGTTTCCTTCAAATAAGCCAAGTTGCGACGGCCATCAGGAATAACCTTCTCCCAGTCCCATTGATCCACATATACTGAGTGAATAGGGTCCAAGGAATCCTCGTCAGGACGAAGAGCCTTCATGTGAACAAAGAGCCCTTCTCCCTCATTAAAACCGAAACGAGCCAAGGTATGACGCTTCCACTTAGCAAGTGAGTGAACCACTTCATAGGTCGCATCTGGGATCAACTTCACATTAACAGTGACCGCATTCTCCACACCGGACAAATTATCCTGCATACCATCCCCGACACGACTCAAAATCGGTCCTTGCACTTCTACGATTTCTAGCTTGTCTTTCAAATACTGGGTGAATGTATTTTTGACGAAAGAAATCTCCTCTTGCTGATGAATGAAGCTTTTCTTCATACCTTACCTCCTTAAATTTATACACCCTATTATACTCTTTTTTACCTACTTGTAAAGTCTTTTTATTAAATATTCTGATAATTTAATGGAGGTTTTTCACTTCGGATGTCAGTACTTCTATCACGCCCTCTGTCAAGCGTCTTGGCCCACGCACCGCCTTGACTCCCAAGTCCATCATGCGCGCTCTAGGAAGTACATCATCGGACAGCTGAGCGAGCAATTCGACCTGCATGACTTTCTTTTCTGTAGGAATGTCTGATTGTCCATGATTTTCCAAGTTCGCCCCCAAGACACGGCAGACATAGCGAATAGCCTGTACAGGTGCCGTCACGTAGATGGCTACGAAGTCCCCAGCTTGAATGGTTGATTTTTGCGGCCAATAGACTACCTTATTTTCCGCAAACTCGGTATCAATATCATAGACCTTTGGATTGGCTGGAATAACCCAGTAATCAGGCCCTTGCTCCGCCTTGTAGGATTTTGGTCCTACCAGATAGCGGCTCTTCTCAAGAAGGGCAAAAACCATCTGGTCCTCCACAGTCTCATCCAGCAAGACCGACACCCAGGCCTTCTTTGACATATGATAAGCTGGGAAGATGCCCGACTGGCTCAGCAGCTCTGCTATTTCCCGACCATCGACCTTTAGATTGACAATCTCCACCAGCTCTTGGTCAGCGCTCCCATCCAGCTGTCCCCGCTTGACCTGAGTCACCAAAGCGTACCACTTATTATTGGCAGGATGACGAAAAGCCCCCGTCTCTAGCGACTTGGCAAAGGGATAATCAGGTAGGTCACCCCACTGCTCCTTGATGAGCTGGGCTATGCGGTTACTTTGGTCTTTGGAAAATGGCAGAGCGACACAACAAGCCTCCTCTACCCGATCCAAAATAGACTGATAAGCCTCACGCACCTGCCCCACAAAAGCCCCAGCTGGCGCAGTCACCAGATGGGCAGTATAGACCTCCTCCATCTCACAATCCCAGACATAGGACGACAGCTGACCAGCCTCATCAACCTCTACCACCGCCTCAAACTGCCCCTCCATGAACACCTCACGGTAGGTGTACCGATTGTCGGAGAGGATAAAACCGAAAGGGATGAGGGAGGGGAGGTGTGCAATTAGTCTAGACATTTTGAATCCTTTAAAGTAATATATATACAAAGTATAACAAAATCTGTTAAAGAGTTTATCGTGGAGGTCAAATCTTGTCAAAAAAAATTATTAATGTCGTAGCAGCGGCAATCGAAAAAGATGGAAAAATCTTTTGTGCCCAGCGTCCTGAAGGAAAGAACCTAGGGGGCTATTGGGAATTTCCTGGAGGAAAGCTTGAGCAAGGTGAGACTCCTGAAGAGGCTTTAGTTCGCGAAATCAAAGAAGAATTTGATTCTGAAATCGAAATCATTTCTTTCCTAAATGAAGCATCCTACGAATATGAATTTGGCATTGTTACAATGAAAACATACCGTTCAAAATTAGTAGCTGGAAATTTAACATTGTTAGAACACCAGGATTCTAAATGGCTTCCAATCGAACAATTAGATGACTTAGAATGGGCACCAGTAGATATTCCAGCTGTTAACTGTTTACAAAAAAGATAGAGATTCGCAAGAATCTCTATCTTTTTATTTATCCGTCAGGTATTTATACAAGTTCGTCTCCACTGGTGAATCCAGCTTAAATAACATTTGAACGACGGAGTCTCCATTTTTCATCATTTCACTTGCACTATTTTCAATGTATCTTAGTGGACCAAGATAATAAAATTCTCCACCTTCTGAATCATCTTTTATGACAAAAAGTTCTAACCTCAATTCATTTTCATTAGATTGAGTAATCGTCGATACATCATTAGAATCTAATGTACGTTTGTTCTTTGAAAACCACTTCAAAGTCGACTCATTCAGAAGTTCGTCCTCGTATTTTATGGTGTCACTAATATCTTCACTTTTATGGTAAGTGATGAAAATCGGGCAAGAATTGGTTTCCTTGTCTATTTTATATCCACCAATATTTAAAGGCGGCTCGTCTTTTGAGACATTCATTAATTTAAGTACATCACGTCGGGTATACTTTTGACCAAGTGTGAAAATTTCAGGGTAATCTTTCGATTTTAGAATCCCTGTTTCAATAACATCCAAAAATAATTGAATGAATTTGGTATTATTCACCAAAGATTCTTGGATTTCTTCATTTAACCGATACAGTTCACCGCCAAAAGTAACCAGTGCATCCGTATCATATTTCTTCTGCTCTTGTGCTTTTAAAAACGATAAATTCAACACCCTTGTTACAGAGTCCAGAACTTCTGTTCTGAAATCCAAGTCGTGCTCAATAATCGTTTCAAACCATTTATCTGATGAAACTATGCCATCATTTTCGACAAGTAATTTCAACAAATACAGTTCATGTTTTCGTTTTCCATTCAAAATTTCAAAGGTAATAAAATTCAAAAATCGCTTTTCAACTTCTGATAGAAGAATTGTTTCTTCTGAAAATTTATTGATGACATCTCCATAATTTTGAAAACTGGAATTTTCAAAAAAGACAAGCGGATCAATGCTTTTCAATTTTACAAAATCTGATAGATATGGAATTCTACCCAACTTGTTCTCTAAGTCTTTAAAAGCATCTCGTAAAATTTTAATTGATGAAAGTGTCGTGTTTGTGATAGATGAAAAAATTTGTTCTTTGGCAACCTTCTCAAAGTTAATTGTCGTCAATCCTTTTAATATATTGGGCTCTCTGACTTCACGACGATAATTGTCCTTGTTCATAGACTGGTCGCCAAAAAGTGCCACTGGAATTAGATAGTTGTTTTGATAGTTTCCAATAAAATCAATAATCGTAACATATTCTTTGGAATCGTGCTTTCGTAAACCTCGACCTAATTGTTGAATAAAAATGATACTCGATTGGGTATTACGAAGCATAACAACCTGGTTGACACTCGGAATATCAATTCCCTCATTAAAAATATCAACCGTTAAAATATAGTCCAGATACCCATTTTCTAAGTCTTGAACAACTCGCTGTCGCTCTTCTTGACTATTTTCTCCAGAAAGAGCGCGTGTACGAAGTCCTCTATTATTGAACTGGCTTTCAAATTCCTTCGCCTCTTTAACAGACGAACAGAAAATCAATCCTTTTACCGCCTCACCACTTACTCCATAATAAGAAACTTTTTCTAAAATATGATTGACACGTTGTTCTGAGACTAGATTAGAAAAGCTAGCTTTCTCATCTATTAACTGGCCATCAACCTTAATGTCTGAAACGCCGTAGTATATAAATGGACAGAGCATATCGTTATCAAGTGCCTCTTGTAAACGAATCTCATAGGCAATGTTATAGTCAAAAAGCTCATAAATATTTTGTCCATCTGTTCGCTCCGGTGTTGCTGTCATCCCTAAATAAAAATCTGGCTGAAAATAACTCATCACTTTTTTATAGGTGTCTGCACCAGCTTTATGAACCTCATCAATCAAAATATAGTTAAAGAAAGTTGGGTCAAATGCTTGAAGGTTATCTGCTCTCGAAATGGTCTGAATGGTCGCAAAGATATACCTCTTCTGTGATATATCCGTCCCACTCTTATAAATGCACCCTTCATCATCTTCAAATCCTAACACTTTTTGAAAATCTTTTAATGATTTTTGAAGAATTTGTTCTCGATGGACAATAAACAACATTTTCTCTGGATTATATTGTTTGACATCAAAGGCAGAAAGATAGGTTTTACCTGTTCCAGTTGCACTAATGACCAGAGCTTTTTGTGCACCATTTTTCCTTACGGTTGCGAGACCTTCCAAAGCCTGCTCTTGCATCTTGTTGGGACGTATGGATTCTTGGTAAGATGCTATCGTCTCATCCTGAATCGTTGCTGTACGTATCACTGTACTACGACGAGATGCATAAGCATTGATTGCTTCTATATCTAAAACGATTGATTTTTCCCAAATACGCTCAAACTCTTCTTTTGCGTTCTGAATAAAATCACCATTATGTGTAGATGTTAACTTCACATTCCACTCATAGTTCACTTTTAAAGCCGTATGCGTTAAATTGGAACTACCAGAAATGATAACTTGTTTATCTTTTTGCTCAAACAGATAAAACTTAGCATGCATTTGCATATTGACTGGTGTTATCCGTACTTGGACATTTTTCAGTTTAAGCAATTCTTTCATCACTATGGGATCGTTGAAATCCAGATACGGAGAAATTAAAATTCTCCCCCGAACTCCCTCATCTGCCAAATCTGATAATTGACTTTTAATCAGGGCTAGTCCAGACTGAGTAATAAAAGCCACACTGAAAGCAAAGGATTTAGCCTTGCTTAATTCTTCTTGAATATCATTTAAAACATAACGATGAGTTTCTGTATCATTAATTAAAATTTTAGGCGAATAGCCTCCTTCTTGAAAAATCTCTCTATCGATAAAACCATATTGCAAAGAGTGAAGAAGATGGTCTTGGAATAAGTTGTTGTTGGGCATTATAGATTTCCTTTTTTAAACATGTTTATTTTCTAAGTGTTACAAACATCCCAAGTAAGCGCTGCTAACACTCTATCCAGAATTATCCTCCACATTGTCAAATCGTTCAAGAAGGGTACTTATAATTAGATTCGACTTTTCCTTATCCGCTTGAATTAGTTTTAAACAGTTAACGATATTTCTAGATAGTTGGTTCGTTAGAAACTCACAATCAATCTTAAATTGGTTTTGAACTTCTCTATTTTTACATATCTCTTTTAATAACAGTAAACTTAAGGCATTGATAATTATACTTGCAACTAATGACTGATTTAACTCATCATAAGGATCATTACATTTAAAGTAACTCTTAGCACTCAAAATATCAACATGTACAAATTGGCATGCTGTTTGATAAAAAATATAATAAAGTTCTCTATCTCGTGGATCTTTCAATTTATTTTTTAGATCACTTAACAAAACTTTTGTATTATGAATCTCACCAGTTTTTAAATTAATTACTCTATTATAATTAGTTCTCCCATCTGAGTATTTTTCAAATTCAAAAGCATTGCTATCGATTTTAGGATACATTTTTTCTTTAAAAAAATCCTTATCTTGATGAATGGCACATAAATATAAATAGTTTTCAAATATACTTCGACCTAAAGCATAAATTGATTCTGCAACGAACTCTGACTTTAATACAGAAACACTCTCGAGAGTTTTTATAGTTTTTAAAGCAGAAAACATACAATAGTCCAGTTCGTTTTCTAATTGAAAATCGGTAATCACTTCACCATAGGTGTGTCTATAAATAAAATCCGTCAAACACATAATGATTTGATTGCTTACCAGATTCAATGTTGCTTCCATGACTTCATTCACGATAGCAACATACTGTATTGCATTGATACTATCTTCTGACTCCGACGACATCGCTTCCTCATATTCAGAAACAAAATCGTTAAATTCCTGCAAATAACCATCAGGTATTTTTTCAACATTAAGCTCCTCTATTGGTAACAGACCATCTGTTTTAAAATATGCATAAATAATTTCCTCTGAAATATTTGCCATACGCATTGTTTCCATAATACGCAAAATTGACTCATTCCTAAAATTAGGAACAAAATTAAAAATATAGTCTTCACCTTTTACCTCACGACCATATAGCTCTTTAAAGTTCCTTTGTATCTCATCTAAGATTTCTATTGAATCTGAATCAAGCAGTTGCGTTCGTGTTATGGTTGTGTCCGAAATCGTCCATTTAATATTCTTTAATTTACAACACCTCTCATAACTCTTACCACTTCTACAAGGACAGTAATCTGTAAAGCCTATCTCTTTTTCCATTTTTCCCTCACATACTTACTTCACTATTTCATTTAGCCAAAACAAGTTCGTCTAACAATGGTACTATATTATTTATTCTCTAGCCGTAATTTTTCATACATCTTCTCACTCGATAAATCATTCTGACCATTCAAGAGGAGATTTTCAAAGAAGGCGGTTAAAAAGTCTGAGCGTTTATTGACTAACTTAGCATTGTCAAGTACAAGGGCATCTCGAAAGTATTTGGCATGTTTTTGAAAAGGCTCGTTGTCAATGTCGAATCCAAGTGAGCGAAGGTATTTGATAAGAAATACGGTGATTGTTCGAGTGTTTCCTTCACGGAATGGGTGGATTTGCCAAACACCTGAAATAAAGGATTGGGTATGAGCAACAATGGTTTGTTTATCTAACCCAATATAAGAAAAATCTCTTTCTTGCTGGAAATCATAATCCAAAGTGGCGGCGATCAATGGAAAATCCGAATAAATCACAGTGTCCCCCTTTAAAACTGGCTCATTTTTTGTAATGTTAACCGTTCGATACTCACCTACTGGAATACTGCTGTCAAAAATATCCTGAAAGAGTTCTTTGTGGATATGTAAGAGAGTGGTTGGTCGGAGGCTAAAACCGTTTTGAGAAAGCATTTCAACAATTCGGAGAGAGACAATATCTGCCTCTTGCGTACTGGCGTCAGTTGACTGGTGGTATTTCGTAATTTCCTCGTACACCTGCTCATAGGTGTACTCTCCTCGAGCCTGCCTATCAGCCAACTTTTTCATATAAACAGACGGAGTCAACCCATCCACTTTTTGAAGACCAAAACCCGTTTCCCAGAGTTCTTGCTTGGCTTCGTAGGAAAGATTGGGATTATCAATGTTGTAAGTTGGTTGCATAGACTCCTCCTGTTTGAATTTCTAGCCTTATTATACCACAAAACCCAGCCTTTTTAGGCTGGGGATTTGTTTATATAGCATTTCATCAAGTACGGCTACTTCAACTAATCAATAGGTCTGGCATAGTTATCAAATTCATTGCATACACCACTCTGAACTCGTTGGTCTGCTCATCAATTCACCATGAGAAGAATTCTGCAATGGCAAACTTCCCCTGCTGGCGTGAACTTACAGAATTTGTCATGTAAACACCTGTTTTCTAGAAGATATCTAATCAGCATAATCTAAATATATTTATAACCCCAAATCAACCGATATAATATTGTTGTAACAATATTCGGACAGTTCTTTTGCTCTCTCTTTAATCGTTTCTTTATCAAAGGTATCTGGATATTTTTCTAACAACTCTTCAACTAATATATTTTTCGCTTTTTTGTAAGTATCCCTCTTAATTAAATATTCACTGTCTCCGGCTTCATTATTAAGTTTTTGTGTCAATAAAATTAAGTTACCTATGTTAAGTGTATAATCCTTATCTAGATCTTCTCCCATAATATGCTCGATTGTCATCCCCTGTTCAAAAATTGGAACGTCTTCTTTAGTTTGATTAATACGCTTAATAATATATTTAGTTGCTAAATTTGTAGAAATATTCCTTTTAGCTGAATATTCAAGATTTAAAAAAGCACTTTCAAATTCATCATATTTTGGTACTTTTTTCCTAAAGTTCGTGTATAATTGGTTCTCAAGAACATCGTGTACCTCTTCCTTAGTTTTACATTTTCTAAGAGATATAGCTAATTTAGAAAAATTACTTTCAAACATATTAGCTTGTTTTTTCAACAAAATTGAGTATGTAAAAATAAAACTTTCAACAAACTTGATCGCTTTAATAAGCTGCTCCAACTTTATTAAATTTCGGGACTTAACATCCAATAAAGCTAAAAATACTATTCTACTCTGAACATTACCAAACGTTTGACTTATTTCTGAAAGTGACTGAACCAAGGGAATATACTCTTGTCTATTTGAATAATCTTCAAGTCTTGGCGAAATTATTTTAGAATAGCTTTTCGCTTCATCTCTTAATTCTTTTATAAAAGCTAAATAATTTTCTGATGTTTTCGGTTTAAATTCCGTCTTAAATGAATCATAAAGCTTAATATTTGTTACTTTTTTATATTTGGAAATCCAAAAATGTCTATAAAAAGTAGCTAAGCCAATACCATTCCTTCTATCCCTCAAAGCAACCTTCATTTCTTCCCAATATTTTTCAGCAGTATCTCGCATAGAATTTTCGTTATTGTGAAAAGATTCAAATATAATATTCTTAACAAGATCAATGCTTTCTAAACTCTTACCTTTGGCGTTTAAGATTTCAAAAATCATATACGCACTCTCTTTTTCGTCAGTTGTTATAGCAATCAGCTTAGATTTTAAAATTTGATCCCTAATCGCAATCAATATATCCTTGTATGCAATGTCGTTAAATATATTAAAAGATTTCCTAAGATTTTCTTCAACTAAATAGTCACTAAAAAAATCATAAGTTTTCTTTATTGTTTCTTCTTCTTCATTGGAAACTTCAGGAGCATGAGATTTGTCTAAAGATTGTACATATGCATCAAAGTAAGGAAAAGAGCTAGCGCTTGTTAATCGAGTAATAGACTCCCCATAATCATCCTTACTCTTAATATAGTTAAAAGTTGCACCAACTAGGCTATCTTCAGAGATCTCTTTGAATTTTTGAGAAATTGCAGATAGTAATATTGTTATGACTGTGAGCCTCTGTTGACCATCTACAACATCTAATGTATTATCAGTAAGTTGACCAGTGAAAACCATTGTTCCAATAAAATAATCATCAATATTCAGTACACTACTATCATTTTTTATATTAGTTATCAGATCATCTATGAATTTTTTATAAAAATTCTTATCCCAAGAATAATCTCTTTGAAAGGGTGGAATAACAAATCTCGGATACGAATTCAATAGTCTCCTAACATCAATATCTTCAGGTACAAATTTCATATTTATCTCCTATTCCTAAATTTTTCTTCATTATACCAAAAAACGTTAGCATTTGCTAACGTTTTCATAATTATTAAAACCTCACCCCACCAACTTCTTCATCTCTTCAATCCGCGTTACTGTCGCATCATATTTTGCTTGGTAGTCGGCTTGTTTTTCTTTTTCTTTTTCAACGACTTCTGGTTTGGCGTTGGCGACGAAGCGTTCGTTGCTGAGTTTTTTGCCGACCATGTCTAGTTCTTTTTGCCATTTGGCTAGTTCTTTGTCTAGTCGAGCCAACTCTTCTTCGACGTTGAGTAGGTCGGCTAGTGGCAAGAAGATTTCAGCACCGGTGATAACAGCTGACATGGCTAATTCTGGTGCAACGATACCTGAGCTGATTTCCAGATGTTCTGGGTTTGTAAAGCGTCGGATGTAGTTTTCGTTAGCCTTGAAGAAGGTTTCAAGCTCAGCATCCGCCGTCTTAATCAAAATGGTAATCGGCTTAGAAGGAGCGACATTCACTTCTGCTCTGCTATTTCGCACCGAACGAATCAAATCCTTGAGGCTTTCCACTCCCTTATGTGCTTCCGCATTTTCAAATGCTGGGTTGACAACAGGGTAGGCCGCCACCACGATAGAGCCCTCTGCGTACTGGGCGAAGATCTCTTCCGTCACAAATGGCATGATTGGGTGGAGGAGGCGAAGGATTTGGTCCAGCGTGTAGAGAAGGACAGAGCGGGTCATGACTTTTTCAGCCTCGTTATCGCTGTAGAGCACCTCCTTGGTCAGCTCGACATACCAGTTGGCGAACTCTTCCCAGATGAAGTTGTAGAGGATGTGACCAGCCACACCAAACTCGAACTTGTCGAAGTTTTCAGTGACCTTGGCAATGGTTTCATTGAGGTTGTGGAGAATCCAGCGGTCCGTCACGTTACCAGCCTCGCCAGCTGCAACTTTTGCAACATTCTCACGCGCTGCATCCAAGGTCAAACCTTCATTGTTCATAAGGATATAGCGGGAAATGTTCCAAATCTTGTTGATGAAGTTCCAAGACGCGTCCATCTTCTCGTAAGAGAAGCGAACATCTTGACCAGGGGCAGAGCCGTTTGACAGGAACCAACGCAAAGCGTCCGCACCGTATTTCTCGATGACATCCATTGGGTCAATCCCGTTTCCGAGCGACTTGGACATCTTGCGACCTTCTTCGTCACGGATCAAACCGTGGATTAGCACGTTCTTGAATGGCTGACGGCCTGTGAACTCAAGCGATTGGAAAATCATCCGCGACACCCAGAAGAAGATGATGTCGTAGCCCGTTACCAAGGTTGAAGTTGGGAAGTAACGCTGGAAGTCCGCCGCATTTTCGTCAGGCCAGCCCATGGTTGAGAATGGCCAAAGGGCAGAGCTGAACCAGGTATCTAGGACATCCTCATCCTGTACCCAACCGTCACCTGCTGGAGCCTCTTCTCCGACGTACATTTCGCCAGATTCGTTATACCATGCTGGAATCTGATGCCCCCACCAAAGCTGACGCGAGATAACCCAGTCATGTACATTTTCCATCCATTGTAGGAAGGTATCGTTGAAACGTGGTGGGTAAAATTCTACCTTGTCAGCGGTGTCTTGGTTGGCAATGGCATTCTTAGCCAGTTGGTCCATTTTAACAAACCACTGGGTTGACAAGCGTGGCTCAACTACCACACCTGTACGCTCAGAGTGTCCAACGGAATGCACTCGGTTTTCGATTTCAACAAGGGCACCCAGTTCTTGCAACTTCGCAACTGTTGCCTTCCGGGCTTCAAAGCGGTCCATACCAGCAAATTCGCCTGCCAACTCGTTCATAGTACCGTCGTCGTTCATAACGTTGACTTGTGGCAGATTGTGGCGTTGACCTACGAGGAAGTCATTTGGATCGTGGGCAGGAGTGATTTTCACAACCCCCGTACCGAATTCTGGGTCTGCGTGTTCATCCGCAACGATTGGGATTGGCTTGTTAACGATTGGCAGGATAACGTTTTTGCCACTCAAGTCCTTGTAACGTGGGTCTTCCGGGTTAACCGCCACCGCAACGTCACCGAACATGGTTTCAGGACGGGTTGTCGCAACTTGAAGGGCACGAGAGCCGTCTTCCAACATGTAATTCATGTGGTAGAAGGCACCTTCTACGTCCTTGTGAATAACTTCAATATCTGAAAGAGCTGTGCGAGCCGCTGGGTCCCAGTTGATGATAAATTCGCCACGGTAGATCCAGCCTTTTTTATAGAGTTCTACAAAGACCTTGCGAACAGCTTTCGACAAGCCTTCGTCCAGCGTGAAGCGGTCACGTTGGTAGTCCAAAGACAGACCCAACTTACCCCATTGCTCACGAATGGTCGCTGCGTACTCATCCTTCCATTCCCAGACTTTGTCGAGGAATTTTTCACGACCAAGATCATAACGGGTCACGCCTTGCTCACGCAAGCGTTCCTCAACCTTAGCCTGAGTGGCAATCCCCGCGTGGTCCATACCTGGAAGCCAGAGAGTGTCAAAGCCCTGCATGCGTTTTTGACGGATGATGATGTCTTGAAGGGTGGTATCCCAAGCGTGTCCCAAGTGCAACTTACCAGTTACGTTTGGCGGCGGAATGACGATAGAATAAGGCTTTGCCGCCGCATCGCCTGACGGCTTAAAGACATCTTGGTCCAACCAAGTTTGGTAACGACCAGCCTCAACCTCGGCTGGATTGTATTTTGGTGATAATTCTTTTGACATAGTATTGTCCTTTCTAACTTTATCTTATTAAATATATTTACTAAACACTTCTCTTAAATCATTCCTAATTTGTGTTTTAACATACTCGACTTCGTTTGAATACCCTATTATAGCTTTAGAAACGGTCACATAACGTTTTAAATAAACTTCAACAATCCTAAGTGGAAAATCAACCATTTGTTTCTCTCTCTTCAGATACACTATCAAATCATCAATGTACTTAGTAATTGTTTCTCGATCAATCGGCTCATTACGAAATATCTCTATATATTTTCCTATCTCTGTTTCCCGATAGTTCACTATATTTCCTATAAAGTACTCTCGCTCTTTTGGAGCCTCCTCACAATTCGTAGAAAAAACATCTTTCAAATACTTATTGATCACTGTCAATAAGTCAGTAAATATCTCTGGAGTTTGTTTATAATTTTGCTTACTATCTAGACCAATTGATTGGCTCAGGGCTGCTTCAATGTTATCTTCCCCTAGTATTACAGATAATTTAAATAATTTATCTTCTCCCGCTGTTCTCCAATACTGCTTGTGAGTTGAGAAAAAATCTATAAACTTATTGAAAAAAATCGATTCATGCAGTGAATGTTGTAACTGAATATGATATATTTCAATTACATGGTTCAAACTATTTTCAACAATGTTATTTAAAATGCGTCTTTTTAGCACTCCGCTAATATAGCTTAAATCTTCTCCGTCAACCACCCTATAGTGAATTAGGTTATTTCCAACATGATATTGAAAATAAATCTGTTCCTCTAGGTATGTTCTACACTCAATAATCGCTGACTCAAGTTTATCGGAGTCAAATCTAAAAATACAGTCTCCAGAAACAGCATTTCCAACAAACTCCTCTTGAAAACTTTCATTTTCTACATTTTGATAGTATACCGTAATATTAGTTAGAGGGGCACTTTCTCTGAGGAATAATTTAATTACTGAATTTTTTCCTTGTAATTCCACCAAGAACAAAGGTCGCACAACTGCATGTTCTCGCTCTCTTTGTTCTAAGTAAAGTTGTTCCTGCTTTTCTTTTTCTTGTTTTATTTCTTTATTTTTATTATTTATCTCTATTTGATTCTGCCAATAAAAGACCAGAAAAGTTGTCAATACTGTAATTACCGACAACATCACTTCAAAATAACTCTTATTACCATCTGATGAAAAATATAACTTTATATCTCCCAAAAAGGAAAACTCATTTAGAGAATGTTCTAACAACGGCAAGGCAATCAGAAAAATAATCACAATAAAAATAATAAAACTAATTATTCTGTTTAAATTCTTTTTCATATAATCTCCTAGAAATAGTCAGTCCTTCGGGCTGGCTATTTCGTTTGTTCTTGCTCAAGCTCCTCCATTTTTTGGATAATCAGTTGAGCAACTTCATTAGCAGAAAGATGGGTATTATTAATTTTGAGATAATTCTGAATGCCCTCTGGAATGCCTAATGAGGTATATTGACATGTATCAGCTGTGGAAAGAATCTCAGCCTCTGAAACTTCAATGTTTCGTTTCAAAGGTTTATGGGTCAGTCTATTTTCTGTCCGATTACGCCGCAGACGTTCTTCTAAAGCAGTTTCCAATTCAACAAATAAAATTTCCTGACCATGATGATGAAAAATCGTCTGAACTGTTGTAAGGAATTGAACATCTATGAGATTTTTAAAATTAATCAAGGCAGTTCCAATCAGTGGGCGACCTGAACTAGCAAACACATCATAAACAGCAAATGTAATACGTGTATTGAGGTCGAACATATCCTCAGAAAATTCTGGAATAAAACGTAAGCTAAAATCAATCGAATCGTGATTATGAAAGAGGGTCATCCCTGTCAATTTCGCAACTTCCTGCCCAACGGTCATCTTGCCAGAAGCTTGTGCTCCAATAATAATTAGATTCATACAGCCTCCCCTACCAACTCTATCTTTATCCCATCTGGGTCTTCCAAATAGAGGGCATAGTGGTCTGGTCCTCCTGCATGTGGATAGCGGTCGTCGTAGAGCAACTTGACTCGTCTGGTCAAAAATTCCTTCCGCCATTGGTCAATTTCATCTGGTGTTCCCGCATGAAAAGCTAGATGATTGAGACCTGTACGGCACCGGTGATAACCTGCCTCTAGGAAGTCCTTTGACGTTTGGACAAAGACCAGGTACTGCTCTGCTTTTTTATAAGACAGCCCTTTATCCCACTCCTGATAGAGCGAGTAGCCCAGCTTGGTCAGAAGAAAATCGTAAAATGCACGTGAGGTTGCCAAGTCTGAAACATATATTTCAACATGATGTAGCATATTTCTCCTTTCCAAATGAAAATCCCTGCCTAGACTTGCTAGACAGGGACGAAGTTATTCCGCGGTACCACCCTTGTTCAGATAAACTATCTGCACTTTGCTTATTCGATTCACATCATCAGCAACCAGTTTTGACATTTGTGCGGATTTCTCAGTACCACCGCTTCCTGTGACAAATGGGGCTCAAAACACCTCTGAATGGCTTTATTGTAACAAATTGCACCTTGAAAAGCAAGAGATTTAAGCTTTCAACTCAATCCCTTTTTCTTTCAATTGCTTGATAGTTGCAGGACCAATGCCTTTAAGAGCCAAGAGCTCTTTTTCTGTGTGGCTTGCAAAATCAGCCACAGATTGAATACCTGCTTCGTAGAAGGTTTCCAAACGTGCTGCCGCAATACCTTCCAACTCAGGAAGTGCCAAGAAGTCTTCCAATGAAGTCGCTGAAGAAGCCACCTCTGCTACAACTTCTTTCACTTGTTCCACAGCATGCTCTACTACAGCCTCAGTCTTGTGAGCAACTGTCTCTACTACCTCTGCTGCTCTTTCAAGACCTACACGACCTGCACGTTTCAAGTCTGCTAATTGTTTTTTCAATTGTTTTTTTCGATTTACTTTTTTCTTTGCCATGTTAACTCCTTTCTCCTTAGAACCTGTACTCACAAGTAAAGTGCCTATATATAAGAAATAGTTTTTCACTAATCAAGGCCGTTTTTTGAGGAAATACTGACTGTATTTTGAAAAAAACAACGATGAATAGCTGAAGAACTAGCCTTAGATAGAAATGCTGAACTGTGAATATAGTTTCTTAATAATGCCTCTGACCAAACAACTCATCTGGTAAATCATGAAAACCTTTGCCAGCGTGGTAGTTGGCAAATTTCCCTTGAATGAATCGATAGGCATCCAACTTGCTCTCATAACGAATATAAGCATCCGCTGCACGCTCATCTTTGTCTTCTTCCAAGACACGACGACTTTCTTCAACCGCCATTTCGTTTACCATGACCTGAGTGTTGACCCAAGCTTCAAATTCTTTTAAAAATTCTTGTTCTTTTGTCATTATTTTCCTCTTTCGCCTGCTTCAATTGAAACACACCGGTTTATTATACCATATTTTCTAGAAAACACAAGAAAACCCTAACTGTAACACAGTTAGAGTCCTCATTTTTTTACCAAGTAAAACGATAGGTCGTTTTAGACAAAAATTCTTCTCCTTGTTCTAACAAAATCGAACCAAATCCATCGACATTGCACGCATTCGGCAAGGCCTGACACTCTAAACTAAAGACACCGTGGTAACAGGCCAAAGCTTCAACAGGAAAATTATATGTATAAATAACGACCGCAGGCTGGTTGGTTTTGACACTGAGTCCAATTTTCCCATCTGGACTCAAAACTTCTACCGGAATATCCACCTCTTCCAATACCCATGGGTGGTCATAGCCTTTTACCAACACATTTTGAGGATATTGGCTATCAAATCCCTGAGTAAAAGGCGCAAAATCTCTAAAATCAAACGGCGTCCCTGTCACATCTTCTAAGACACCCGTTGGCAGGTTATCCTCCCCAAGCGGAGCATAGTGATTCGCAGCAATTTTAATACGGTGCTCGGCAACTGACCGTTGAAAATCACCAGTCAAGTTGAAATAGATATGGTTGGTCGGATTAAAAATCGTATCCTTATCCGATACAGCCTGGTAGTCAACCGTCAATTCATTTTTATCCGTCAAACAATAAATAGCCTTGACCCTCACATCACCAGGAAAGCCATTAAAACCATCTTTTAGGACCATACCAAAGGTCACTTGATTTCTCTCATGGTCTAGCTCAACGTCCCAGTACTGCTCATTTGCCGTGTCAACCCCACCGTGTAGAGTCCTACCAGGTTCATTTTCTGTGAAATGGTAGCTTGTTCCCTTTATCTCAGCTTGGGCTCCTGAAATACGCCCCGCTACTGGGATAATTGTTGAACCAGGATACAAATCTGTCTTGCGGTAATCTTCATCCGACTTAGCCGCCAAACTGACATTTCGTAAACCGCCATTCTCTTCTACTGGCAGAAGCACTTCTACCACTCTAGCTCCAAAATCCGTCAAGGTTACCTGCATCCCATTCTTGTTTTCCAAGCAATACAGTTTTGCTTTTTCACCAAATGTTTTTACTTCAATCATTTCTTTTCCTCATAAGCCAAATGGGAGTGGGAAAGAACTCGACCAGTCTAAAAAGAGTTCGTCTTCCCACCCCCGCACAGTTGATTAGGTCAGATTGGGAGTGGGAAACACGAACAAATCTGCCAATCAACCACTGCGCTGAGATGTTGACACGAACTCTGAGAAGCGAGGCTGGACTTTCTGCCCAGCCTCAGGATACTTAAAGCCTATCAACTATAGAACATTTTATAATTAACGAAAATCAAATCCGTCTGTAACAATCGGCTGAGTTAGCTCACTCTCCCGTTTCTAGGCTCAGGCTTTCTGTGGTCACTTTCTTATTTCAAGGTGACCAGCTGAAACAGTTCACCGAACTGTTTCACTCATCGTCATCCTCATCACTTGTTAATAGGCTATTGACGTGGACAAGGTTGCTTGTACCAAATTCGACATAGTCTACGGCTTCACCAAGCAGGACGCCGTTCAAGAAGCCGATAACCATTGGCATGTTCATACCTGCATAGAGGTCAAACTGCCCACCTTCAATCAATTTTCGTGATACGACGTTGGCTGGTGTACCGCCCAACAAGTCTGCGAAGACAACGAAATCTTCCAATCTTGCAATTGTTTCTTCAAATTTTTTCTGGAAGTCTTCTGGACCTTCTTCTGGTAATAAAGCTACTGTATAGATGTCCTCTTGAGGACCCATAATCATTTCAGTAGATTTTTTCAACTCCTCGCAGAAGATACCATGACTTACTAATACTAAACTTCTAGTCATTATGCCATACCAAATGCGAAATGACCGATTGCTGACAAGCAAAGAGCAAGCGCAATGATGATCAAGATAGCCTTGGTAGAGGTCATACCTTTACGACCGAGCAACCAGAATACAAAACCTGTAAAGACAGCTGGAACAAGGCGAGGGAAGATTGTGTTGAGCAAGTCTTGAATGTCAATCACTTTCTCACCTACAGTTGGAGCCCAAGTCACTTCAAAGTTAATCATAGTTGCAATCAAGGCACCCATCATGAAGACACCCATGACTGAAGCAGCATCAACAAGAGCTGTCAAGCGATCGCGCATGGTTGTAATCAACTTAGTACCTTCTTTGTAGGCAACTTCCAACTGTTTCCAACGGAAGATGTCATAAACCACTGCTACTGCTACCCAAAGGAAGATACCCCAAGGCTGACCTTGAGCCGCCATAGTCGCTGCAACAGTACCCATGATAGCTGGTACCAATGAACCAAAGATTGAGTCACCAATTGGGGCAAATGGTCCCATCAAACCAGTCTTGATACCGTTAACCGCATCTTTAGAAGCCACACCGTCACTTTCTTCAAGTGCCAAGTCAATACCTGTGATGATGGTATGGAAAAATGGTGAAGTATTGAAGAACTGAGTATGCAATTTCATCATTTCCTTCAACTCAGGAGTACCATCTCCATACATTTTACGCAATTGTGGCAAAATCATGTAGAGGTAGCCAGATGCCTGCATCCGCTCATAGTTCCAACCAAGTTGGAAAGTGAACAAGCTACGTTTGTTGATTTGATTAAAATCTTCTTTTGTTAATTTGTAATTAGATTTCGTCATCTTCAATTTCCCCACTTTCTGAATTTGATGGAGCAACCACAGTTACTTTTTGGCTATTTTTGAAGTGAATCACTGAAAGGAATGCCCCCACAATAGCGATACCAATCATTGACAAACCTTTGAAGTTATTGACAAAGCTTACGCCTGCATCTTCAGGAAGAGTGCCAACGATACCAGCAACTGCACCACCCAAAGCTGATACGTTACCGTAAAGAACAGTCAACATAGCTGTAAGAGCGAAACCTACCGCCAAGTAGTGAAGGTTACGTTTAAGTGGAAGATAGTGAAGCAAGATTGCAAAACCAAGACCTGGAAGCATACGAGCTGCAAGCGTCAAACCGTTGGCAATCCATTGGTATTGTTCAATAGTTTTAACCATTGCATCTACAAACTCACCACCAAAAGCAAGGGCAAGGAAAACTGGAAGTGCACGAGAAAGTGCCCAAGGAATTGCACCAAGCAGATAGTTGCGTTCGATACCAGCGTAGTCAAAGCGTTCAATCGCCGCATCTACACGGTGTGCAAAGAAAGTAGTTGAGAAACGACCAGCAATATCTGTATAAACAAGAAGTGCTGCTACTGGAACTGCGATAGTAGCTACTGCAAGTTCAGGGTCAATACCTTGTGATACAGAGAAGGCTGTCGCCAATACCGCACCAGATGTTGCATCAATACGTGACGCACCACCAAAAGTACCTACACCAAGCACCATCAACTGCAAGCTGGCACCAATTGCCAAACCTGTTGTCATATCGCCCATGATTAAACCAGTGATAAACCCTGCAAAGACTGGTGAACCTGCTGACGATACAATTGTCAGCTCGTCACAAATCTGGTAAGCAGAGTAGAGCGTTAGAAGTAATATTTGCCACCATTGCATAATAGTGATCCTCCTTTAAATTTTTCAAAAATATCCGAATGTTATCTAACCTTATCCAATAATGGCATAAAGTCTTTTGGTAAATCGCCAGGTACCATTTGTGCAAATAATTTTACACCCTTAGCCACCAAGGCATCAAAATCTGCAATATCCTTATCTACAACGTTAATAGAACGAGTTACAGAACGAGTTTCCGGAGTTTGAGACATATTCCCTACGTTCAACTCAGGGAGCTCAACCCCATACTCTACCAAGCGAAGGAAGTTTTCTGGACGACGAGCAACAATCAAGAGACGTTGACTATCATACTTGCCCTCCTTAATATTATTAGCAGCCTTTTCAATCGGTAAAATCGATAATTTTACGCCTGGAGGACATGCTAATTTCAGTCCTTGTTTTTCAATGTCATTTTGAGCAACAGCATCATCGATAACCATGATACGACCGATGTTCAATTTCGTCGTCCATAAGTTAGCAACCTGACCGTGGATCAAACGACCATCAATACGCGTAGCAATAATTGCCATACAGTGTTCTCCTTTTCTTCATAAATCTTTTAGGCAGAAACCGATTAAAATTTCTACAAGTCTTTTATAACGGGTCTTTGTGAAAAATGAATCTTCTCTCTATATTTTCCTTCTGTCTCGAAGACAATTATTTCATTCGCTCCTTTCTTTAAGTATCCTTTTGGAATATAGAGATAGAGGATTGGCCCTTTTTCCCAAAAACGTCCAATATTTACATTATTAACGAAAACAACTCCCTTACCAAAACCTGTCATGTCTAAGTAAGTATCCGCAAGTTCATCCAGTTCAAACTGATAACGATAGAAAGCAACTTGACCTTCCTCCCAGCCCTTACTAAAATCCAAGTCCTCAACTGACTCAAGATGCAAAGGATAGGTTTCCCAATGACCAATAAAATGTAAATCAGCCATCGCACCTCGACCAAGCCCTTTAGACTGGGTAGGAGCCGTTAGTTTGTGCCCATAGTTGACACGTCCCATATTTTCTACCAAAATATCTAATTTTAGCTTGTCATCTTTAAAATCCAATTCAACATCATCACCAATCTCAGTCTGATACTGAGTTGCAACGAATTTTCCATCTGCATAAATTTGGATACGGTCACGCGCATCAACCACTCGGAAACGTTCCGCTTCTGTCTTATCCCGCTCCAACTCTGTTCTATATAAAATATAACCTGTTGACTGATCAAGTTCTTCCATATTCTTAGGATAAAACCCTTTTACGCAATCGCTTACATTTTCTAGAGTAGCAAATAAACTCACCTTATCATGAAGCGACACATCTGAAAAAGCTTTTGCCTCTTTTACAAGCGGTTCTGCATACTCTAATTCAGGATAGACTTCTTTCAAACGTTGTTGCAAAAGGTAAAACTTCTTAGTAGGATTTCCAGCTTCATCCAATATAGCATCATAATCATAAGAAGTTACCTGAGGCAAATCAATTTGACCACGAGCAGAGCAACCATTCATGAAACCAAAATTTGTTCCACCATGGAACATGTACAGATTCAAGGAGCCCAATTCGATACATTCCATAACCGAATCAACCATTTCCTCCGGCTCTCTACGAATAATTTCATCGCCCCAACGATTGAACCAACCATCCCAAAATTCCATACACATGAGTGGCCAATTCTTCTGATATTCATTAAAGAATGCCGTCATATTTGCAAAATTCTCTCTAGCTTTAGAACCAAAGTTTCCTGTTACAAATACATCGTCCTCTATCAGTGTTCCTGCACGTAATGTTGCTCGCCAAGAACCGTCCGAGGTAAACAAGGGAGCAGTTAGACCATGTTTACGCATCAAGCCAGCCACCGATCTTAGATACTCCTTCTCCTCACCATAAGAGCCATACTCATTTTCCACTTGGAACATAAGTACATTTCCACCCTGTGCGAGTTGGAGCTTGGCCAATTTAGGAATAAGAGAAGCGTAATATTCATCTAAGTGCTGCAAGTACACCGAATCACTCGAACGTACTCTAAGCTCTTCCTTCATCAACCAAGCAGGGAGGCCACCCCATTCCCACTCCGCACAAATATAAGGGGAAGGACGTACAATTGCATAAAGCCCTAATTCTTGAGCCAATTTCAAAAATCGCTCAATATCCAATATACCCTCGTAACAAAACTCACCCTTTCGAGGTTCATGCATATTCCAAGGGACATAGGTTTCAACCGTATTAAAACCAAGGGCCTTTAAGTTATACAAAGAATGGTACCAATCATCAGGATGGACACGAAAATAATGAATCGCGCCTGATAAAATCTTAAAGGGTTCACCGTCCAAATAAAATTGGTCTCCAATATAAAATTCTTTCATTTCTTCCTCCGATGCAACCGCTTACCTTTCTATTAATATACTAACACTTCTTTGTGGTTATGTCCAGTACTTTTTAAAATTTTTTTACTTTTTTTTACAAACACCTCTATTTCCTCACTCCGAAAGGGATTACATCTATTTTTTTTGTGGATTCCAGCTATATTTTTTGATTTCCATCAATTAATTTAGTATAATGAGCCATGGAAAGGAAGGAAATAAGTATGAAAGTACCTAAGTACCAGCTTATACAAAACGACTTACGCCAGCAAATTATCTCTGGCAAATTTGAAAATGGCGACAAATTTTACACAGAATCTGAATTAACAAAACTATTTAACGTTAGCTCTATTACCGTTATTCGTGCAGTAAACGAACTAGTTAAAGACGGCTACCTCGTTCGTCAACAAGGTAAAGGAACCTTTGTATCCCGTTCACGCAAAGGACGTCTTGTAGAATTTTCTGATATTGAGATTTTTCCTATGGATAAGGATAAGGTTACTGTTCTCTCGTGCGAAAAAGGCAATAAACCCGACATCCTTGAAAAACTAAATCTTGATAAGAATGAGTTTTATTATAAAATTGTACGCGTCCGCGCAGCAGAAGACACTCCATACATCTTCCACAATTCATACATCCCTCAACGATATATCCAGAATCCAGATGCTCCACTCGAGCACTATCAATCAATCTATCAACGCTTCAAACTGGACTACAATATCCACATGTCCGAGGAACCATTTGTAGAAACGAATGAAATTGTCAGCCCATGTCCAAAAGAGGTTGCCACTCATTTGAAATTAAAAGCGACTGAACCAGCTGTACTACAAAACAAAACAACTACTAACAGTACTAGCGGTGAAGTGATGGAATATACTGAAACTTACAAACACTGGAAGTATTACAAATTTGAAATTACAGCCAATCATCGCTAAAAAAAAAACGCAGACTAACGTCCGCGTTTTTTTCATATCCAATAACAATCAAAAGTAGCCTAGGAAACGAAACCGAAGATAGAACTGGATTTCATCAAGGCTCTTGACAACGAATAATCTTGATTTTCGAAGAGTATTAATTCTAATATCCCCGTTGATGGGTAATCTTGTAACGAAACTGGTCCGCTCTAGCAATACTAAACGTAAACTCGATAATTCTATTCTTATCATTATAGGTTTTTCTTACCAAATGAAGTACTGGACTATTGCTTGGAATTCCGAGTATCTTAGCTTCATTATCCAAAGCAATACTTGCATAGAACTCTTCTTCTGCCAAACGAATCACCTGATGATAATCCTCTGAAAAAATTTCATACAAGGGAGTTGACTTCATTCGCTGAGCAGCTAATCCAGGAAATAGCGAGGCAGGAACATATGTCCTTTCCAACATCATCGGAACCTCATCTGCAAGTCTCAAACGTTCAACTTCAAACACTTCCTCACCCTGACTAAGTTGTAGATGCTGCGCAATATAGTCCGACGCCTTAACCAATTCAAAGGATAAAATCGATGTCCTTGGTACTTTCCCAATTTTTTTCATTTGCTCAGTAAAACTATAGGCCTGAGACAAATCAACTGCAGTATCTGAAATCTCAGATACATAGGTTCCCTTACCATGCTTCTTATAGACTAAGCCACGTTTTTCCAATTCTTGCAAAGCCAAACGAACTGTAATACGACTGACACCATAAACCTGTGTCAACTCACGCTCTGAAAATAACTTGTCATTCGGAGCCATCCTCTCACGAATTGCAACTTCCAATTCATCAACCAACTGCAAATAGAGAGGTTTTTCAACAGTTTGACTAACCATAGACTCCTCCTTTCTAACCCACATAAGCTTACAAATCTATTTTACACCAAATTTCATATATTAACAATATCTTATGTGATAAAATACCAGCTCTTCAAGCTAAAGCAAGGTCACCTCATCTGGCAAAGTAATGGTCTCTTTTCCCTGCTTGTCCATTACCAAGATTGTTGAGGGATAAAAAGGATCAAAACGACTACCTAAATCTACAGCCAGTACATTTTTATAACCTTCCTGCGAAAAGACCAGCGTAATCTTACCACGACGATTTTTGATAGAAAAACGGATTACATTTTTCAAAGGAATAACTCCTTTTAAGTAGTGATCAATAACATACCAGAAACTATCAATCACTTCCCCAGGAAGCGAGGTCACAACTCCAAAACTTGCATAGCGCCCATTTGTTTGTTCAAAGGCCATAAGCCCCTCCTTTACAATAAGAAAAAAGCCTGTAAAACAGGATTTTCTTTTCTAACTTTATCTACTTCTCAGTTCTAAATAGCGTTTGTACCAGATATTAACGTAGGCTGGAGAGAATGGTCCGCGCTGGTTATTAATCCAATCAACCAGTATCTTGACATTTTCCTTCAAAATAAAATCAATATCATCCGAATACTTCATCGCCTTACGATGACGCTCATATTCATCCACGTCCAGCAGTCTCTTTTCACCATCAGCAAAGACCTTAACATCTAGGTCATAATCAATGTATTTGAGTGCCTCATTGTCGAGAACATATGGACTAGCAAGGTTACAATAATAGGAAACTCCGTTTTCACGAATCATTGCAATGATATTGAACCAGTATTTTTTATGAAAATAAACGATTGCTGGCTCTCTTGTTACCCAACGCCTACCATCATTTTCAGTCACTAAGGTATGATTATTGACTCCAATAATAGCATTTTCCGTTGTTTTTAATACCATGGTGTCACGCCAAGTGCGATGAATTTCACCGTCATGCTTATAACTTTGAATTGTAATAAAGTCGCCTTCCTTTGGTAATTTCACTTTGTTACCAACTTTCTACAATTACAATTTATCTTGACTATTATATCATATTTTTCTAACCTAGGCTAAATTTTTTCACAGATAATCACGAAGGACAGTCTGAATCCGATCAAAGTCATAACCCTTTCGAGCTAAAGCCTGTATCAACCTTTGCTTCAATTCATAGCCTTCATATTTACGACTATATTTTCTATACTGCTTATCCAATTCCTTGGCGATTAAATCATCTTCATTTTCCTCATCAGCCACAAGTTCCAACTGACCCAGGCTTTGTTTGGCCGTCTCATAAGAAAACCCCTTACCCATCAATCCCTGTACAACTTTATCTTGCAAAGCTCGAAGAGGCAACTTTCTTTGGTATCTACCCACCAATTTCTCCCCAATCTTCCAAGCAAGCTCTGAAAAATCTTCCTCAGCCAGCCTTTTATCAATCAGCGGTTTAGGAATTCCTTTCTGCATCAACTTCTGACGAATCATAGCTGGTCCCTTATCTCCATTTAGAGCATTCTGACGAACATAGCTATCAACATAATTCCCATCGTCCAGCCATTTTTCCTCTTCTAATACCGTCACAATCTTGACAATATTGTTTTCTTCAATTTCATATTTTTTTAGATAATCACTAACTTCTTTTTTGGTACGTTGCTTGAAGGAAAGGTAATAAAGTGCTAGATTTTTCCCATAAGAAAACTGAGCAAAATCGCGAAGCTCACAAAACTCCTGCTCCGTGATTTCCTTTCCCTTACTAAGCATGAAGCGAACAATTGTGTCTTCCGTAATATACAAACTATCCTGACCATCCACTTCAAGTAAATAAAGACGTTTCTTCTTTTCAATTTTTCTAATTCTCATTCTTTCATTATACAGGATTTTTCGGTAAAATAATAATATGAATCTACAAGTAAACCAACGAATCCCCTTAAAAATCAAACGAATGGGCATCAACGGAGAAGGTATCGGATTTTATCAAAAAACGCTAGTCTTTGTCCCTGGTGCCCTTAAGGGGGAAGAAATTTTTTGTCAAATTACCTCAGTCAAACGAAATTTCGTTGAAGCAAAATTGTTAAAAATCAACAAGGAATCAAAATTCCGTGTCAAGCCTGCCTGTGACATCTATCAAGCCTGTGGTGGTTGTCAAATCATGCACCTCCGCTATGATAAACAATTAGACTTCAAACAAGATCTCTTGCAGCAGGCCCTAAAAAAGTTCAAACCAGCTGGCTACGAAAACTACACTATTTATCCAACAATTGGTATGGATAAGCCAAGCCACTATCGTGCCAAATTACAGTTCCAGACTCGATCTTTCAAAGATCAAGTCAAGGCCGGTCTCTATGCAGAAAATTCCCATCGCTTGATTGGAATTACGAATTGTTACGTCCAAGATGCCGAAACACAAGAGATTATCAACGGAATCGCAAAGCTACTCACCAAGCACCGTATCCCTATTTACAATGAGCGCAAGCAACATGGAATCCGCACGGTTATGGTCCGCAAGGCTCGAAAAACAGGCCAAGTTCAAGTGATCTTTATCACCTCTTGTCAGGTTAATCTTACTAAATTAATTGATGAACTCACCAGTCAATTTCCAAGTATAATCACTATTGCTCTAAACTGGAATAGACAGAAAACGAGTGATATTTATGGTGAAAAAACAGAAATTTTATGGGGAGAACAAGCTATCGATGAGGCTGTTTTAGATTACGAATTCTCACTATCTCCACGGGCATTTTACCAACTAAATCCCCAACAAACAGAAATTCTCTACGGCGAGGCTGTCAAGGCTTTGGACATTTCAGGAGATGAAAACTTGATTGATGCCTACTGTGGCGTGGGCACAATCGGCTTCGCCTTTGCTAAAAAGGTCAAATCTGTTCGCGGTATGGACATTATTCCAGAAGCCATCGAGGATGCTAAAGCAAACGCTAAGCGAATGGGACTATCCAATACCCACTATGAGGCAGGTAAAGCAGAAGAAATCATTCCAAAGTGGTACCAAGAAGGCTACAGGGCCGATGCCTTGGTAGTTGATCCTCCACGAACTGGACTCGATGAAAAGCTCCTCAAAACCATTTTGGATTACAAACCAGCTAAAATGGTTTACGTATCCTGCAACGTCTCCACTCTTGCAAGGGACCTTGTTGAGCTAAGCAAAGCCTACAAGGTAGAATACATTCAATCTGTCGACATGTTTCCCCACACAGCACGGACCGAGGCGGTTGTGAAATTGTCCAAACGAGATATCAACCATCATATTGATCTTGAAATCAATGAAGAAGATCTCAAAGATATTTCTGTCAAGAAGGATGCCACTTATTCAGAAATCAAAGATTATGTCTTTAGAAAATTTGAATTAAAAGTATCTACCCTTAACATTGCACAAGTAAAAAGGAAACTTGGGATAATCGAGCGAGAGAACTATAATCACTCTAAGAAAGAAAATCAAAGAGTTCCAAATTGTCCACCCAAAAAAGAACAAGCTATCATCGATGCGTTAACTTGGTTTGGAATGATTGAGTAATTAAATAAATTAAAAAGTGCAGAATTGATCTGCACTTTTTAACGTTCATAATCATTTGTATTGCGATTTTTACTTATTTGTTTTTGGTGTAATTTTTTGTGTTTTTCGATGCGTTCAAATACTTTTTTCTTATCATTTTCAGTGAGATAGTTTTGAAAATCTTCGTATAGGTTCATTGCAGGCTGCACTTCCTTCAATAGCGAATCCATTTTTTTCTCCGCTTCTTTTTGTTCAGCAATGCGTACTGACCTCTCATGTTGAAGTTGTACTCTAGCTCTTTTCAATTCACCAGTCAATTGGCTAATTTTCTTTTTTAATCCTTTGACAATACTATTGTTAAAGACTTTATCAATAAAATCGTCTAAAATTTGTTTCATAGGTTTGGTATTTACTTGGTATAACATTTTTTCAAAAATTTTTAAAGGTACAACTGCAAATTTTTCTTTTTTTCCAATTAGTCCACGTTCCTCTACTTTAAAGTCCTTGGTAAATAGGTAATTCTTATCCTCTTTAATTCCAATATCCTTTAATAATTGTTCGTTGATAGCATTTATAGCTTTTTCTTGAGCTAATAGTAATTCTAGTTTATCAGCTTTAGCTTCAAACTTTTCATCTAACTTATTAACAGACTCTTGCTTTGAATGGATGACATTATCATATTGTTCAATTGATTGTGTTTTTCTATCAATCTCTTTTTCAAGTGTATTCAACTTCTCTTTCTTTTTTGCAAATTCTTTTTCTACTTTTGAGACCTCAGAAGTGATTTCAGCTTTAATCTCATTCAGTTTCTTTCCTTTTTCCTCCTCAAGTTCAGCCATCATTTCTTTATATTCACGCATGTCTTTAATCTTGTTCGTACCTACTTTTTTACGTTCGACTGCCATTTCTTTCAACATTGTCTCAAGGACTTTAATTTCGTTGTTGCGAAAAGCCATAAGTTGAAATTTTCCTTTTTCTGTAAATCCCTCTTGCTTCAATGCTTTTGAAAAGCTGGGCTGTTTAGAGAGACCATTTTTATAACCGTCTGCGATGGGAACTACATTTAAATGTAAATGCGGAGCACCTTTTTCATCCAGATGCACTACTGCATTATAAACACGGAAATGTGGATGACGTTTTTCGAAATCTTGTGCATATTTAGCTAAATATATCCCTATGTTGAGTTTATATCCTTCTGGTAATTCATCCCAATCCGCTTTTGATCCAATACCAATGATAAACTCTCTTTGTTGATCTAAGGTATCAAGTTTACCAACATGTTTATAATAATCCTTGATTTTTCGATCATTTCTTATCTGCTTTTCATTGTATTCCTGCAAAGAAGGTCCAAATTCCTTTTCATATAGCTCTCGAATATCTAATTGTTTAACTACAATATTTTGATGACTTTTATCTCTAAGAATATGTGAATGTTCTGGGCTCTTCCATTCTTTTTCTGTTAAATCTCTATTATTATGTCGAATGTTTGTCATTCTCGGATTTGTTTTAAATGAAATAGTTAATTTTGGCATCACGTATACTCCTTAAAAATTTTTCTTTAATACAGTATGCCTTAAAAACTCATTTTAAAAATTTGAGAATGAATTTATTGGGAACTATCCCTGAACCAAGTAATTAATTACTGATGTTTTATTCTTTAGGACTGAAATCTATGGAGACCAATCTCTTACTATTAGAATGAAATTGACACCTTAACGAGTCCATTATAGAAAAATGTATTGACTATTTAAGTAATCCATATTTAAGCGATTAATGGTTTTGTATAGTTGACCATTTTGGCTGTAATAATGGATTCATAAATTACTCCATGATTGAAAAACATTGGCTAATAAAGTAATCCATGTTTGTAAAATAAAAGGCCAAGTAAAGTAGTCCATAATTGTATAATATATGGCTGAATAAACTAGTCCATATTCTCTAAATTAATGGACTAATTAAAGAAGCCCATATTTTCAAAAATAGCGGACCAATAAAGTAATCCATTCTTTAACAGATAATGGTTTTATAAAGTTACCCATTATGACTTAAAAAATGGATAGATAAATGACCCCATTATTTTTGTAGAAAAGTGATTATTTAAGATTGGTATCTTAATTTCTAAATTATCAATATCTTAAAATTTTGTGTTATGATTGCTCGAATAGCGAACAACGGCGAGGCGCTCCGCTATTCCTCGCCAAATAAATTAGACTCAATGATTTTCATTAAAAAATTTGAGAAGCAAGTAACAGAGGTTTTTGTTACTTTTTGTCAAAAAGTAACGTTTTTGTAGTTTTGACAACCCTACGGTTCATCAAAACTACAAACGCTCTGCCGAGGGCTATGGGTTGCACCCCTTTTTTGACCCTCACGGTTCAAAAAATTCACTGCTTTTTCGGCCCACAAAAGTGGCCTCGAAAAAATCGGCGCGAACTACGCACCGAAAAAATTGCTTCACGCAATTTTTGCTTGCCCATCTTTTGCTAACAAAATAATTTCAGCTGCGCTAAAATTATCAGCAAAAAATGGTCTTCGCCCGTCGCACGAATCAACGTGCGATTTGTCCGCGAACAGCGCAGACAAAAAAGAGAGAGCTTATAACTCCCTCCCATGCTTATTAACTAGGCTATTACTCTAGTTAATGTTTGCAATTAGACATATATTCATCATACGAGATTTCCAATGGCTCATAAATCGAAATAGTTTTAAGCTCAATCAACGGTCGTGGGACTGACCCCAAAAAAGTGAGAATTTAATAAAAACACCCTAGGGCTACCGTCTCCGGTATTCAACCGGAGACAGGTAGTCCAATTTTTGTTGGATTCTTTTTTCATTATAATATTTGATGTAATTTTCTACAATTTGAATTACAATATATTTCTGAAACTACACAATACAAATATTGATATGCAATTATTAATTGGTGGATTTTAAGTTGACATCTATAAAGTTTAATGTTAGAATACATTCAAAAATATATTTGAATGAGGTGTTTTATGATTCAAAATATTGTTACTTCAATAATCCTGTATTCTGGGACAGCCGTAGACTTACTTATTATCCTAATGTTATTTTTTGCCAAAAGAAAAAGCAGAAAAGACATCATTAACATCTATTTAGGACAATTTCTAGGCTCTGTTAGTCTAATATTGCTAAGTTTGCTTTTTGCATTTGTCTTAGATTATATTCCTAGTAAAGAGATTTTAGGTTTGCTCGGTTTGATTCCAATTTTCCTAGGCCTCAAAGTTTTGCTTTTAGGAGATTCTGATGGAGAAGCTATTGCCAAAGAAGGTTTGAGCAAAGATAATAAAAACCTGATTTTTCTAGTCGCTATGATTACTTTTGCAAGTTGTGGTGCTGACAATATTGGTGTCTTTGTCCCATATTTTACTACCTTAAATTTAGCGAATTTGATAGTGGCTTTACTTACCTTTCTAGTCATGATTTATCTCTTGGTTTTTTCTGCCCAAAAATTGGCACAAGTCCCTTCTGTCGGAGAAACTTTGGAAAAATATAGTAGATGGTTTATTGCCGTTGTCTATTTAGGATTGGGGATGTATATCCTGATTGAAAACAACAGCTTTGACATGCTATGGGCTGTGTTAGGCTAGGAGAAAAAATTATGAAAAAAGATAGTATCTGTCAAGTGGATGTTATAAATCAACAAAATGTTACAACCGCAACGAACTACCTTGAAAAGGAAAAAGTCCAAAAATCACTTCGTATTTTATCAAAATTTACCGATAATAAACAGATAAATATCATCTTTTATCTCCTTGCCGTCGAAGAACTCTGTGTCTGCGATATAGCCTGTTTATTAAATCTCAGTATGGCATCTGCCTCCCACCATCTTCGTAAACTAGCCAATCAAAACATCTTGGACACTAGAAGAGAGGGGAAAATTATATATTATTTTATAAAAGATGAGGAAATCAGAGATTTTTTTAATCAACTAGGATAACAACTATTTTTACTACTTTCTACTTTTCCATGATCATAGGAAGATTATATATGAAATTTTTGATGAAAATTACTCACAAGAAATACCTACTCGTATCAAATGTTTAAGAAAAAAGTATAATTTAAAGCAAAGCGACCTACGATTATATCAGCGTTTACAGACATTCAAGAGAAATCTCTTGGATGTCTTTTTTGGGCTAAAGCAAGGCTATGATTAGCCTTGGCAAATTTGCCTAACAGCTCCAAACCTGTCATCAAATGAAATCGATGACTTATCAGAATGAGTCGTAGCCTTCATCTCACAGTATAGGTAGATGGCTAATTTCATTTTAAAACTTTCAGTTTTAAGGGACTGACCCCAAAAAGTGAGAATTTAATAAAAAGACTTGACAAATTTCGTTTACAATAGTAGACTTATTTTGAACATATTCGTTTACATTTGTAAATGACAAGGAGGAAAGGAAAATGAGCACAATAGAACTTAATACTTCTATCACAGATGCTGAATGGGAAGTAATGCGTGTAGTTTGGGCAAATGATCGAGTAACTAGTAAAATAGTCATCTCTGTATTGAAAGAAAAAATGGACTGGACAGAATCCACTATCAAAACGATCTTAGGTCGATTAGTTGAAAAAGGCGTACTAAATACAGAGCAAGAAGGTAGAAAGTTTATTTACACTGCCAATATTGTAGAGAAAGAAGCCGTAAGGGATTATGCAGAAGATATTTTTAACCGTATTTGCAATAAGAAAGTTGGAAATGTAATAGGAAGCATCATTGAAAATCATGTCTTAAGCTTCGATGATATAGATCGACTAGAGAAAATATTAGAGATAAAAAAATCTTTCGCAGTAGAAGAAGTGGCTTGCAATTGTCCAGAAGGACAATGCGAGTGTCATTTACATCATCATTAACATAAGGAGGAATAAAAATGAGTAAGAATAAACATATGTTATTAGGTATTGGACTTACAGTCGTATTAACTGCAGTTGGATATATTACACTTTTAGAACCAATGATTAGTTATTTTAAAATAAACCAGAGTGCAGTTAATATAGATATTCAAACAAGTAAAACAAAAAGTACACTTCCTATACCACCACTATTAGAGGATAAAAATCCAGATCCTAATATTGCGGATTTTACTTTAGAACCTCAAGAAAGAGAAACTTCATTTTTACCAAATACCAAGACACGAACTATGGGGTACAACGGAAGTTTCTTAGGCCCTGTCATCAGAGTAAGTAAAGGTGAGCAAGTAAATGTGCACGTAAATAACAAGCTAAAAGAAGCAACTACAGTTCACTGGCATGGACTAGAGGTAGAAGGAGAAAAGGATGGGGGCCCTCATCAAGGAATTGAACCAGGAACAACTTGGGAGCCTAGTTTTACAGTAAATCAACAGGCTGCAACATTGTGGTATCATCCGCACTTTGGAGGAAATACTGCTACCCAAGTTTATAAAGGTTTAGCAGGACTATTCTATGTGGATGATGAAGTATCAAAAAGCTTAAATATTCCTAAGGAATATGGAGTAAATGATATACCTTTAGTAATTCAAGATAGAAGCTTTGGCAAGGACGGCAGTTTTATTTATAATACAAATATGATGGATGGAGCAACAGGGGATACTATCATAGTTAACGGAGCTATTAAACCTAATTTAGAGGTTAATAGAGTCAAGATGAGATTTAGAATAGTTAATGGTGCTAATGCAAGTAACTTTAATTTGAAGTTAGATAATAGAGATGGATTCTATCAAATAGCATCTGATGGTGGATTTTTAGAAAAACCGGTTAGCCAGAGAAATATTATGTTATCACCTGGGGAAAGAGCAGAGATAATAGTGGACTTTTCAAAGTATGAAAAGGGAACGCAGCTATCACTTATGAGTAATAAGGAAGCCATTATGACCTTTAATGTTAAAGGCGATGGGAAAGATGATACTGAAGTACCTAGCACTTTAACGAATATAGAAAGAATGTCAGAAGCACAAGCTACTAAGATAAGAAGCTTTGAGCTTCAAGGTATGGGTCAAATGGTATCAATAAACGGTATAAAGTTTGATATGAATAGAATTGATGAAACAGTGAAGCTTGGAGATACAGAGATTTGGGAAATTACAAACCCAGGATCTATGATGCATGAAATGGGGCACCCATTCCATATTCATGGCACACAGGTTCAAATTCTATCAAGAAACGGTAATGCGCCTTCTCCAGAGGAGAGCGGATGGAAAGATACTGTATATATTGAGCCTAACGAAAAAGTAAGACTTATAGTTAAGTTTAATAAGAAGGGTACTTATATGTACCACTGTCACATTCTTGAACATGAAGAAGCAGGTATGATGGGACAAATTAAAGTAGAATAATAAATAATATTGAAGATCATGTCTTAAGCTTCGATGATATAGATCGACTAGAAAAAATATTAGAGATAAAAAAATCTTTCGCAGTAGAAGAAGTGGATTGCAATTGTCCAGAAAGACAATGCGAGTGTCATTTACATCATCATTAAGAATAAGGAGGAATTTAAAATGAACAATAATAACAAACATTTATCCCACTGTCACCATAATCATGGCGACATGGATCATTCAAAACATGAGTACGTAAGCACGGAAGAACATGGAGACCATAAGAATCAACATCAAGAACATCATGCTGAGCATGATCACAGCGGGCACAGTGGGCATGACCACAGTGGGCACGGAGGGCATGAACACCATCATCACGGTAACTTTAAGGAACTTTTCTTAAAATCATTGCCACTAGGAATCATTATTATGCTCTTATCTCCTATGTATGGATTTGAACTACCATTCCAGTTTACTTTTCCATATTCTGATATTGTAGTAGCTATTTTATCTACTATATTAATTATTTATGGTGGACGTCCATTCTATCAAGGCGCAGTTGATGAATTTAAACAAAAAGAACCTGGAATGATGGCTCTAGTTTCTTTAGGTATAAGTGTTTCATATTTATACAGTATTTATGCTGTTATCATTACCTACGTAACGGGTGGACACGTGATGGACTTTTTCTTTGAATTTGCTTCATTATTATTAATCATGTTATTAGGTCACTGGATTGAGATGAAAGCTATTGGAGAAGCAGGAGACGCACAAGCAGCATTGGCTAAGTTGGTACCAAAAGATGCTCACGTTGTGTTAGAAGATGATTCAATTGAAATACGTCCAGTTGCTGACTTACAGGTAGGAGATTTAATTCGTGTTCAAGCCGGAGAAAATGTGCCAGCAGACGGAACTATCGAGCGTGGCGAATCACGTGTGAATGAAGCTCTTTTGACTGGAGAATCAAAAGCAGTTAAAAAAGGTCCTGGCGATGAAGTAATCGGAGGCTCAACAAATGGAGAAGGGGTTCTTTATATTAAAGTGAATGAGACAGGTGATCAATCCTTTATCTCTCAAGTACAGACTTTAATTAGCCAAGCTCAAAGTCAGCCTTCCAGGGCAGAAAATATTGCGCAAAAGGTTGCAGGGTGGCTCTTCTATATTGCTGTTATTGTCGCGCTAATTGCTTTTGTAGTGTGGATGATTATTGGAGATATCCCAACGGCAGTTATATTTACTATTACTACATTAGTTATTGCTTGTCCGCACGCATTGGGTCTGGCTATTCCATTGGTAACCGCCCGAAGCACAAGCTTAGGGGCTAGCCGTGGCTTACTAGTAAAAGACCGCCAAGCCTTAGAAATAGCTCAAGATGCAGATGTGATAATTTTAGATAAAACGGGTACTTTAACAACTGGTGAATTTAAAGTATTAGATGTAAAACTTCTTAATGACAAATATACAAAAGAGGAAATCATTGCCTTATTGGCAGGTATTGAAGGAGGATCTAGCCACCCAATTGCTCAATCAATTATAAGGTTCGCCGAGCAGCAAGATATACGTCCAGCATCTTTTGATTCGATTGATGTGATTTCCGGTTCTGGAGTAGAGGGTAAAGCAGGTGGGCACCGTTACCAATTAATCAGTCAAAAAGCCTATGGACGTAATCTTGATATGGATATTCCAAAAGGAGCAACTCTTAGTGTCTTAGTAGAAAACGATGATGCCATTGGTGCTGTAGCTTTAGGGGACGAATTAAAACCAACGAGTAAAGAGTTAATTAAAGCTCTTAAAAAGAACAATATTCAACCAATTATGGCAACAGGTGATAATGAAAAAGCGGCTCAAGGCGCGGCAGAAGTTTTAGGGATTGAGTATAGATCAAATCAATCTCCACAAGACAAATATGAGTTAGTTAAAACACTTAAAGATGAAGGAAAGAAAGTTATCATGGTAGGTGATGGTGTAAATGATGCTCCTTCTCTTGCCTTAGCAGATGTTGGTATAGCTGTAGGTGCTGGAACTCAAGTTGCATTGGATTCAGCTGATGTCATATTGACTCAATCCGATCCAGGAGATATTGAATCATTCATTGAATTAGCACACAAAACAACTCGTAAAATGAAACAAAACCTATTTTGGGGAGCTGGTTATAACTTTATAGCTATCCCTCTAGCTGCAGGAATTTTGGCTCCTATTGGTATCACATTAAGCCCTGCATTAGGAGGAATCCTAATGTCTGTGTCAACAGTCATCGTCGCCATTAATGCTATGTTATTAAGTTTAGATCCAAAAAATAACGGTTAACAGATCGAATGATTGAAACTCCTTAAAGTATCAAGATACAATAGTTTTACAGGAGAAAAAGAGATGTAAGTACTGGCTCTTTGTAAAATCGTGTTGGTAGAAGTAGACGATTTTTCTACCAACACGATTTTTAATTTATTATAGAACTGATTATTTTTAGGATATAAGTACCTGAAGCATAGAGATGAGTATGGCTATAGTCAAAATAAAGCAGTAACAGCCTTGAAATTTATAAATCTATCATTCAAAGAATTGATTTATGAACAATACGATTACTATGTTAAAAAAAATAAGAAAGATCCTTTGGATCGGGCTATCGATTATATGCTGAAATTTCAGAGAACTGATGCAAATTTTGAGATTCCCAAGCTTCTTGCTGTTGTTGATTCTATTCAAAGATATGTTTTTAGCCAATCAAAAATGAAGTGCGGGGACTATAGCGTGTTTGCTTCTTTATTAGAAAATGAACAAGTTGATGAAAGATTACAATTCTTAATTGATTATGGGGTACCTTGTTCAGCAGTCAAGAAAGTAAAATTACCAGAGGAGTTAACTGGTTATCCTAATATTATCCAATATCTAAAGGATAATATTTCGCAAATAAGTTCAAAGCTAATTCCTTATGAAATGAAGTTGATGAATGAGGCAATTTTTTAAGTGGATAATAATTTTTAAAATGTTGACAAGAGTTGTGTTTAATCGTACTGTATATATACTTCTAGTACACATCTAACAATGTTTTAAAACTAAAATCTTCTTACCTTCTGTAAGAAGATTTCAGATTGAAGACAAAGTCGTTAGAATTTAATTTCTAACGGCTTTTTCATGTATAAAGTAGTATAATAGTGATAGGAATACTAGCTAATAAGTAGAGGGAGAATCGCTATGTTACACAAAGAAAACCCAGACTACAATCGCGGTCAATTTGGTTTCTACAGTTTAGATGACCTTGTTCCTCAAGATCATCTCCTTCGTCAAATAGAGGAAGCTATTGACTTTTCCTTTATCTATGACTTAGTCGCAGATAGCTATAGCGATGAAACAGGGCGTCCTAGTCTTGACCCTGTTCTGCTCATTAAAATTCCAATCCTGCAGTGTCTCTTCGGCATTCGTTCCATGCGCCAAACCATTAAGGAAATTGAAGTCAACACGGCTTACCGTTGGTTTCTTGGTCTTCGACTGGATGATAAGGTACCTCATTTCACTACCTACGGAAAGAACTATGTCCGTCGTTTTCAAGATAGACAGGTCATTGAAGGCATTTTTACCCATATCTTAGGGCTCTGTGTCAATGCAGGATTCATAGATCCGACAGAAATTTTTATTGACGGTACCCATATTAAGGCTGCGGCGAATAACCGCAAATTCATCAATCGTGAAGTTGAAAAGCAAGCCAAGTTTATGAGTGAGCAGTTAGAGATTGAAATCAATAGAGATAGAGGAAAGCATGCAAAAAAGCCGCTAGGGCCCGCAAAAGAGGAGGGGCCCGTCGCTAAGAAAATTTCTACAACTGATCCTGAAAGTGGCTGGTTTCACAAGGGAGATCATAAAGAAATATTTGCCTACACAGCTCAGGTTGCGTGTGATAAGTATGGTTGGGCTCTGGCTTATAGCGTTGAGGCTGGCAATGTCCATGACAGTCAGGCCTTTCCTGCAATCTTCGCCAAGCTCCAACCCTTTCAGCCTAACTTTCTCATTGCCGATTCAGGCTATAAGACCCCAAGTATCGCTCACTTCCTCCTGGAACAAGAGATTACGCCAGTTTTTCCTTACACACGACCGAAAGGGAAGAAGGGAAAACTACGCTCGAAGGATTTTGTTTACGATGAATACTATGACTGTTATATCTGTCCTGAGAATCAGGTCTTAACCTATCGTACTACACCAGGGAAGGTTATCGGGAATATAAGAGTGATCCAGCTATCTGTGCTTCCTGTCCACTTCTATCCATTTGTACAGAAAGCAAGAACAAGCAGAAAGTGGTGACGCGACACATTTGGAAAGAGGCTTTAGAAACCTGTGAAGAGATTCGGCACAGGAAAGGTATGAAGGAACTTTACCAGAAGCGGAAAGAAACCATTGAACGCCTCTTTGGGACAGCCAAAGAGTACCACAATCTCCGTTATACAAGAGAGAAAGGCAAGTCCAAAATGGCAGATAAGGTTGGACTGACTTTGGCGTGTTTAAATCTCAAGAAATTGGTAAAAATGAGGGCGGGGAAGCCTTTTTATATTGTACAAACAGCCACTATTCTGGCAAAAAGACAAAATTTTAGGCTAGAAAATAGAAAAAGACAAACACCAGTTGAGATGTTTGTCTTCATTCTGAAATCTTCTTACCTTCTGTAAGAAGATTTTTGCATGGAATTAAAACTAATATCAAATTCATTAACGGTTTTTTTATAATTTCCAAAAAATGGCAGAATATAGTTGAGTTATAGAAGGAGTTTATCATGAACTTACATGATTTACATTTCTACAAGCAACTACTTCTGCCTTTTGTAATGAGGAATCAGAGTCAAATAATTTCACTTGGAGGTCATCTATGGATGAACTAGTGAGATTTTTGGAAGAAATGCTTCTGAAATATGGAGACAACATTGATTGCTCAAATTTACCAATCAAGGAAGAAAACCTGTATACTGATGAGTAGTTGCTTGTATTCTTTTCTAAAAAGAGTTAAAATACCCTTAAGATTATAAGGGTATTTTTTGGTCAAACTTTTCAAGGAGAAATTAAATGAAGCGAAAGAAAGCCTATATCTATACAAGGGTATCTACGACTATGCAGGTTGAAGGATTTTCATTAGATGCTCAAGAAGCAAAAATTCAGCAATATGCCAATGCTTTTGATATTGAGATTGTGAAAACCTATCAAGACGCTGGGAAATCTGGTAAAACCATGCTAGGACGAACGGAATTTATGAACATGATATCAGACATCGAAGCAGAGAAAGATAAGGTGGACTATGTACTTGTATTCAAATTATCACGTTTTGGTCGGAATGCTGCGGATACTTTAAAATCTCTAGCTATTATGGAATCTCATGGTGTAAATCTGATTTGCGTTGATGATGGACTGGATAGTTCAAAGGATTCAGGAAAGTTAGTTATTACGATCTTGTCGGCAGTTGCTGAAATGGAAAGAGAGAATATTATTTCTCAAGCTATGGAAGGTCGTAGACAAAAAGCGAGAGCTGGTCAATGGAATGGTGGATTTGCGCCTGTAGGATATTCCCTTGTTAATGGTCAATTACAAGTAAATCATGAAGAAGCTGAATCCGTAAAGATGATTTTTGATTTATTTGCCAACAGTGATATGGGCACTATAGCTATTGCCAAGCATTTAGCCAACCTAGATATAAAGAAACCAATTCGACACAATAGTACGCTTCCATATTTTTCATCAAGTGGCATTGCAAGAATCTTAGACAATCCAGTTTACAATGGAAAAATTGCTTTTGGACGGCGTGAAAGCACTCGAGATAAAATTTCTGGTGAAACGAAAGTCACGCAGTCTGAAAATTATATTCTAACAGACGGAATCCATGAAGCAATTATTGACGATGAGACTTGGAAAAAAGTGAGGAAAAAACGAGAAGCTAATGCCCATAAGTATAAACGTGAGAATCCAAACAAGGGCGATTCTATCTATATACTTTCAGGGTTGATAAAATGTCCATTATGCAATGCTGGGCTTTATGGAAATAAAAGTATCAAGCGAAATAAAAATAAGAAAGATGAATACTATAAAAACTATTACTACTATGCTTGTAAACATAGAAAACATGTAGATGGTCATAAGTGCACATTTAATAAACAGCTTAAAACAGGAAATTTAGACCATGAAGTATTATCAATCATTAGTAAGTTAGTTTCAAGACCTGATTTTGCACGAAAACTGCAAGAGAAAATAAATATTCAGGTTGATACAAGTAGGATAGACAGTGAAATTGAACAATATAAAAGTCTCTTTCGCCAATTAAGTGCAACTAAAATGAATTTAATCCAACAGATTGACTCCTTAAATTTTGAAGATCCTCATTTTCAGCAAAAGTCAATTGATTTAGATATGAGATTAAATACTATTTATGATAAATTAGCAGATGTAGAAATGCTAATTGAGACAAGTGAATCTAAACGAGAGGTAATCCTAAAAGATAAAATGACCGCTGATAATATTTATAAAATATTAGTTAACTTTGCATCATTTATGGACGTCATGGAAGATATCGACAAGAAGCGATTGTGTCAGATGTTGATTGAAAAAGTCGAAATTTATGATGACAAAAATAAAGCAGGACGTTGGGTAAAAGCCATTCATTTCAAGCTTCCAATCATTGAGGAAGACTTAGAAATTAGTTTGGACAATAGTACACCGGGTGAGGCGGTTGTTAAACTAAGCAAAAAATAAAAGGCACTATAAGACTATGAGGGGTAAACCCACTATGGTCATATAGTGCCTTTTTGAGTGTCGAAAAAAGTCCCATATGACCTACACTGAAAAACAACAAAACTCACATTTTCCAACGCCAAACTGGAAGCTACCAATAATCTCATCAAAGTCATTAAGAGAAATGCCTTTGGTTTCAGGAAGATGAAAACTAGAAAAATCGATTTTGATGCTTTGAACAGTGAAAAGGGCTGGGAATAGCCCTTTTCAGCTTATCTCCTGAAAAAATAGGAAAGAGATAAAAAAAAGAGAGAACGAAGTTCGTCCTCTCTAGGTGTTAGCTTTTCATCTACCCACTATAGTTGACAAAGAGCCCAATAATCGGGAAGACAGGATTCGAACCTGCGACACCTTGGTCCCAAACCAAGTACTCTACCAAGCTGAGCTACTTCCCGATACTATTAAAAATAAAGCTCCCCTAACGTCTCCATTAAGCGAGTGATGCACCCTAGAGGATTCGAACCTCTAACCGCCTGATTCGTAGTCAGGTACTCTATCCAGTTGAGCTAAGGGTGCTAACTATTATAATCTTCATGCCGAGGACCGGAATCGAACCGGTACGATGTTGCCATCGCAGGATTTTAAGTCCTGTGCGTCTGCCAGTTCCGCCACCCCGGCCTCTCAAAGCGAACGACGGGATTCGAACCCGCGACCCCCACCTTGGCAAGGTGGTGTTCTACCACTGAACTACGTTCGCAATCTTTCCTAATGCCGGCTACATGACTTGAACACGCGACCCTCTGATTACAAATCAGATGCTCTACCAACTGAGCTAAGCCGGCCTATTTCTATTCTATGCGGGTTAAGGGACTTGAACCCCCACGCCCGAAAGCGCCAGATCCTAAATCTGGTGCGTCTGCCAATTCCGCCAAACCCGCATATGACTCGTGCTGGGCTCGAACCAGCGACCCATTGATTAAAAGTCAATTGCTCTACCAACTGAGCTAACGAGTCTTTAAATTATAGAACTAATAATTATGTAGAAAGACTCCCGTCTTTCCTTAGCTATATTACTTGAAACATCACACTGTGATGTTTCAACGGTCCCGACGGGAATCGAACCCGCGATCTTCGCCGTGACAGGGCGACGTGATAACCGCTACACTACGGGACCTATGGGAGTTAACGGGATCGAACCGCTGACCCTCTGCTTGTAAGGCAGATGCTCTCCCAGCTGAGCTAAACTCCCAATTTGCTAAGCGACTACCGTATCTAACAGGGGGCAACCCCCAACTACTTCAGGCGTTCTAGGGCTTAACTGCTGTGTTCGGCATGGGTACAGGTGTATCTCCTAGGCTATCGTCACTTAACTGTTGAGTC